>CALUUU010000025.1 GCA_944324035.1 Candidatus Gastranaerophilales bacterium | reverse complement strand
TCGCAAATAAAGAGAAAGAAATGAACATAAATGATACTTTTGCATTAAAAAGATACCGATAACATAAATTATGTAACTAATTACTTGACATGTACAATAGTGAGCAGCAACTTTAAGATAATATTTCTTTTGCGTCACACAGAGCGCAGCGTTATGATGTCGTGCCTCAGGCACAACATGGGACAGCCAATCCTACTTTTTAAACAAATCTTTTACAGAAAACTTTCCGGCACGAACATTATGAAATTCCAATAACTTTTTCATTATCGGATTTGTATGATGTGAAACCTTTTTGGCAGGCTCAATTTTCTCTTCGGTTTTTATTCCGTCTATTACGGTTAAATTCCTTTTTTCGTGCTCTGTCATAAAATCATTATACCTCGTTATATATAAATAAAAAAGTCTTTCGCAAAATTATTGCCATTAAAGTTATATATCGGGTATATATTGTAACATTTGTTTACAGACTAAAATACATCTGTTTTTATAGGGTTTTTGAATTTTGTAATATTTCCCTGGAAGAGCAATTTCACGGTACCAACCGGGCCGTTTCTGTGTTTTGCAATAATGATTTCCGATTCCCCTTTTGAGGCAGCTTTTGCAAGTTCTTCTTCTTCGCCCTCTTCTGCTTTGCGGTAATATTCGTCACGGTAGATAAACATTACAATATCGGCGTCTTGTTCTATTGAACCGGATTCCCTCAAATCTGAAAGCATCGGGCGTTTGTCAGTTCTGCTTTCTACAGCACGGGACAATTGCGAAAGTGCGATTACCGGGACATCAAGTTCTTTTGCAAGAGTTTTTAAACCTCTTGAAATAGTCGAAACTGCCTGAAATCTGTCCTCTTTTGAATTGCTGCCTTCCATCAATTGAAGATAGTCGATGATAACCAGACCCAAATCTTTTTCCTGCATTTTTAAACGGCGGCATTTTGCCCTTACATCAGTTAAAGTACAACCTGATGTATCGTCAATAAATATAGGCGCCTGCGCAAACTGGTTCATTGCATCTGCAAGTTTCTCCCAGTCTTTGCTTTGCATATTACCTGTTTTAAGTCTTTGGGTGTCAACTTCCGCAACAGAGCAGAGCATTCTCTGTACAAGCTGCTGCTTTGACATTTCAAGCGAGAATATTGCAACAGGCACTTTTGCTTTTATCGCAACATTTTGGGCAATGTTCAAAACAAACGCGGTTTTTCCCATTGCTGGACGTGCCGCAAGAATTATCAAGTCAGAACGCTGCAAACCGTTGAGCAGCGTATCCAATTCATAAAAATCTGTCGGAATACCAAGCAGTTCATCTTTATGCTCATAACGGTATTCAATCTTTTCATAAGTTTCAAGAACCAAATCTTTTACAGGGGTCAAATCAGTAGTTGCTTTTCTTGATGCAATATCAAAAATTAACTTTTCCGCACTGTCCAGTGAGGCATCTATGGAATTCATATCATAGCCGAATGATACAATCTCTGAACCTGCATTAATCAATGCTCTTTTTATGGCTTTTTCCTGAATTATTTTTGCATAATATTCAACGTTTGCCGTTGTAATTGCGTTATAACTTAAATCGTTTACAAAGGATCTGCCGCCGACTGCATCAAGTTTCTGGCTGTAATTCAGAACATCACAAACTGTTATCAAATCAATTTTTTCATTTGAATTGAAAAGCTGCAGCATTGCTTCATATACATACCTGTGCGCAGGTTTATAAAAACTGTCCGGTTTGAGGGTTTCAACAACTTTTGTCAAAACTCTCGGATTAACCAATATTGCTCCTAATACTGCTTCTTCCGCTTCTATATTTTGTGGTAACAGATGTGATAATTCTTTATTTTTTTCCTTTGCAGGCATGCCCAGATTTCTCCTTCCTAACATGTACATGATACATGTTTAAGGATTTTTTTCATTAATGAGGGCTGGAGAATTAATATATGTTAATGATAATTAAAATCCGCCGAAATCATCAAAATTATCTACACTTATATCAATTCCGCCATCATAATGTGATGTCATGTCATCAAAGCTGTTATGTGCAAGCAGGTCATCAACTCCGTTATTAAAATCATTGTCAATAGGATTACGCATTATATCATCAAAACTATCTACACTGACATCCATTGCGTCATCATAATGTGAAGTCATGTCATTAGGGTTTTTATGTGCCGTCATATCCATTGCATCGTCATAATGTGAAGTCATGTCATTAGGGCTTTTATGTGCCATCATGTCCATTGCGTCATCATAATGTGATTTCATGTCATTAGGGCTTTTATGTGCCATCATATCCATTGCGTCATCATAATGTGATTTCATGTCATTTGAAGAGCTTTTATGTGCCATCATGTCATCCATTCCGGAATTATACTTATTATTGTCAATAGATTTACGCATCATATTATCAAAACTAGTATCTAAACCGGTATTTTGGCCGGTTATATTACCTGTTATTTCATCAGCAGTTTTGTTTATTTTTGCATGCGGCGCTTCAGTATGCAGTCCTGTCGTATAGAAATTATCAACAGCAGCCATTGTCAGTAAATCATCCTGCTGTTTTGTAATGGCATCCTGGCTTGATGCCTGCTTAAGAGGGTTTTCAGCCGGTTTACTTTTATTTTTTATTGCATTTAAATAAGTTTCATCTTGAGCTACAAGTTTTCTGAATCTTTCTACAAGCTCATCTGCTTTGTTGCGTAAAGTTCTGTATTTGCCTAAATTAAGTAGTGTCAAATCATACATACCATGTCCGGTACAAATATTACGTTCATCAAATGCGGCCAGATAATGTGCATAATCTTCCGCCATATCGGAAATATTGTGTTTTTGAAGTTCCTGTAATATTTGTGCAGCTTCTTCTTTATTTCCAAGCTTGTCGAGTTCTGCTGCCTTATTGAGCATTTCTTCAAATTTTGCAACTGCTTCCGGAGCTTTGTCTATTCCTTGCTGTTTGGCTTTTATAAGTACCGGTAAATTTTTAACTGATTCTGCGAGCTTGTTTATACTTTCAGGGAA
Organism: Candidatus Gastranaerophilales bacterium; assembly: GCA_944324035.1. Taxonomy (GTDB): domain Bacteria; phylum Cyanobacteriota; class Vampirovibrionia; order Gastranaerophilales; family Gastranaerophilaceae; genus UBA1221. Next base: position 14,693 of record CALUUU010000025.1, on the reverse strand, counting down.
ACCCGTTTCTATATCTATTAGTGTTCTTGAGAGATTTGAATCAGACATGATTTTTTCGCGCAGTTCTTTTTTATATTCAGCTTCAGCAAACTGTTTAGTCATTTTTTGTTGTAATTCGTCTGCAAACTTATTCAATTCTTCAACTGAAATTTCTTCCCCGTTTTTGACACGTTCAAATAGACCGAATACTTCTTCTCTGCCGCTCTGTTTTAATTTATCTATACTTTCTTCTATTTTAGGAAGCTGATTTGAAAGTTCTTCTAAATTTGTAAAGTGAGCTTTCATATCAGCCATATCCCAAGCATCTTGTTTTGCTTTAGGAACTATGAGTTCTTCCAGTTTTTCCGCATTAAGTTTTACAGGAGGCCTATGAAGTTCTTTATCTACTTTTGCATAAATTTCTCTGCCTTTTGCTTTTGCTTCTTCTGATACCTCATCCGGCTTTATTTTCGGCTGAAGTTTTTCAGCTGCTGTTTCAGCCGCTTGTACAGTTTGTTCAGCAGTGTCATCCGCTTTTTGAACAACTTGTTCTGTTTTGTCAGTAATATTGTGTACGGTTTCTTCCGCTGCAGGCTGAACATTTTCTGCGGCTTGTTCTGTTTTTGATGCAACGGTTTCAGCAGCCTGTTCGGCAGCTTCTTCTGTTGTTTGAGGTTTTATATTTAATTTTTCCTGAACACTTGCTGCTGTATCTTCTGCTTTTTGGCTTAATGTTTCGGCAGCGGCTTCCGCCTTCTGCTGTAATGTTTCTGCAGCTTCTTCAGCTTTTTGCTGTAAATTTTCAGCTCCTTGCTGTACCGCTTTCTTTGCGGCACTCGGATTAAAATGCCGATAAATTGCAATGCCTGCAATTGTGCTTGCTGCAACTGCAGTTGCACCAATCATCCATTTTGCAGCCTCGCTTAATTTTTTATTTTCTTCTTTCGGCTGTTCAGGAGCCGGATTTGTTTCACCTTTAAAACTTAATGATTTATATTTATTTACACCAAAAGCATTTATCTTTTCTACTGCCATACACATTCCTTCCTTTTTGTTTCTATGTATTTATAAAAAATAAATACTTGTAAAATTTGCTATTAAGCCTGCTTCGGATCTATTTTGCATGGCACATTATAAGGTAGTTTCAACCATTTTTAAAGAGTTTGTTATATTTTGTTACAATATGCTAAAAATTCTTATTTTTTGTAAAATGACAATATGTGCGACAAAAAATTAAAACAAATTGCGAAATACATGATAAAGAATAACCTGACGGCAGCAACGGCAGAATCCTGTACAGGAGGTTTGTTAAGTTCAAGGTTTACGGATATTTCAGGCAGCTCAAATTTTATTAAAGCCAATTTTGTCACTTATGCAAACGAAGCAAAAACCGAATATCTTTATGTTAATGAAAATATCCTGAAAAATTTTGGTGCAGTAAGTGAAGAATGTGCGTATGCGATGGCGGAAGGATTGCAAAAACGTACAGGATGCGATTTAGCTATATGCACAACAGGAATTGCGGGGCCGACAGGCGGTACAAAAGAAAAACCCGTAGGGCTTATGTTTGTGTCTGTGTATTTTGATAAAAAAATTACTGTTTTAAAAGTTCAGCTTCCGTCATTTCTGCCGCGAAAACTGATGAAATTTCTGTTTACACAACAAGCAATCGAATTTGCTTATAATGAAATTTTTAAGAATTAGTTTTAAATAGCTGCATAACTATATATGTGATTGATAGATACAATAAGATGGTTTATGTATATTCATCCAGGACTTTTTAATTATCAAACCAGTTTATAAGCGGGCGGATTTCTCCGCATTCAAGATGGTATTTTTGGGCAAGCGGACTTCTTAAAATGGCATCAATATGCAGATTTTCCTTTATAGGGTTATCAATAGTAATTTCTTTTGTCTTAGGGTTATAAATGCCGCTGTAATTCAAGTCCAAATTTGTGCAGTTAGGAAGTTTAATTTTTCCGCAATCCAGGTATGCAAGCCCGAAAACACGGCAGGTTATACCTCGGTATTCATATAATGCACAGGATTTGTCGATTAAAAACGGACATTTGTATTCAAAACGAGTTTTTGTGTTTAACGCTTTTTCCATTTTTAATGTGCTGATGTTTTCTCTTATGATTTGTTTTATATCTTTTGGCAGCGTTAAAAATCCTCTCATTAAATATTCTGCTTCCAGCCTGGAAAATGGATATTCACCTGTTTCGCAGCAGTCTGTGCAGCCTTTTTGGCATTTTATGTATTGTTTTTGGGAAAGGAAGTATTCTTTTATAGTTTTATCGAATTCTTCCAGGAATTTTTGATATCTCTCGAGCATTGCCATAAGTTTATTTTAGCATAAATGAAATTTGTTTGTTTGTGCTGAAATAATCGGTTTTACAGTAAATATTTATTAACAAAATATTCATTTAATAACTTTTCTTACTATATAATGCAAATATGGTTAATCCTATAAATTCAACACCAGCACAATCAAAATACGGACGGCGCCGGATAATCCGCGACAGCGGCTATACAGCAGTTGCAACAGGTACAATATGCGGAATTACAGGTTTTAGACAAATTAGGTTTCCGCACAAAATGAAGGTTCATAAATATAGTGCCTATATTGCAGCAATCTCAACATTCCTGCACTGGGGTGCCGCTAAAAGATGGGATAAGAAAATATTTAAAAATAACAACAAAAATATCTCTTAAATTTTAAATTATCAAACTTTATTTAAAAAATTATTTTTGGTAGTATAAACAAGTCCAATATTGAAAAAATTTTAGTCTATCTTTGTTTTCTTCCAGTTTAAAATTTTTATCTTTATAATATTTTTTTATATCCAGTTTGTTATTGTTATTTGAATAAATTTCCATATACGCCAATGCAGCTTTGTTATGTTCACAATCACATATATACATTTCTTTTGTATAATTAAAATCCCATTTTTGCGGATTTATAACGTGAACAATTTGTAAGGGAGAATTTTTGTATACTTTAAACCATCCTAAGGCATAATTATTTTTCATTTTTATACTATCCGGATAAAGTGTTATCTGGGCAATCTTATATTCGTGTAAAAGTTTTTTATCAGGAATTAGTATTATATTTTTTAATGCGTTATTTCTTTCTATTGTTAATGTGATTTTTCCGGGTGATCTTGAAATCATTATTTTATCAAGTTTTTTTCTTTCATTTTTGTTTGTTATTAATATATTTATATCATTTACTTTTTTTATTACATCTCCTTTTTGCAAGCCGGATTTTTGGGCTTGAGAATTTGGCAAAACTTCTTCGATAGTAACTTTATTATTCTTTTCTATTGTTTTAAATCCATATGAAGGATATTTTTCTATTAACTTATCTTTTAAATTTACTGATTCGTTTAATTCATAATAAGAAAAGTTATTTTTGTCATTAAACAGATATTTCGGCTTCATTAGTAAAAAAGTATTCAGTATAACTACTATTACTATTACTATTATTAACAAATATTTTTTTCTCATAAAAACTCCTATAACTATAACTCGTTCCACATCTGCACAAAATTCATAGCCGTATCGTGCGTTTCATTAGGGTGAATATTCTTCAATCCTCTGATTAATGCCGGTACAGAATATCCCCAGTCGTGTTCTTTGTAAATCGGAAGATAATATTTTTCTATTAAGTTCATATAATGTACCGGAGAATTTTCTTTTAAATACCCTATAATTAGTTCTATCGGAAGGTTTCCGCCTCCTCTGCCCATACCGTAAACTGTTGCATCAACCGAATACGCGCCGCTTTCAATTGCCTTAAGGGAATTGGCAAATGCCATCTGCAGATTATTATGGGTATGAATACTTATATTTTCAAATCCGCATTGTCTGAATTTTTCAAAATATTCAGGAATTTTTTCCGGTACAAGCACCCCGAAACTATCCGCAAAACAAAGTGATGTGATAATATTTTTATTTTCCCAGCCTGCAAGCAGTTTATAATGTTTTTCTTCAATCTGCGGAATGTTCATAATGTTCAGAAAAACTTCATACCCTTTGTCTTTTAGCTCTTCACAAATATCAATTCCGGTTTGTAGTTCCGGCACATGACATGCAACCCTGACCCCGTCAACAGGAGATTTGTCTGCATCATTAAACAGACCGGCATCATATTCAAGTTCGTTTACCATAACAAGAAGTTTTGTTCTGTTATTTTTGTAATCCGCAATAAATTCAAGCTTGTCATCGGTAATACGTTCGTACTTTCTTACAGCATTCTTTTTACGGTATCCTATTTCAAAATAATCAACATTACTTCTTTGCGCGGTTAAAAATGTCGCAAGAACACAGTCATCCGAAAAATTCCAGTTATTTGCGTAACCTCCGTCACGAATTGTGCAGTCTAAAATCTTAACCATAAGACACTATTTAAACCTTCTCATCATAGACATAGCTTTTTTCATGGCATGTTTGCCCTGCTTGCTGTGCGGGTTAGGCATTCCGCCTCCCATATGCGAAAACATTCCTTTTAAGCTTGTCATACCCTTCATCATCATTCTCATCTGGTCAAACTGTTTTATAAACTGATTAACCTCTGCAAGCTCCATTCCGCAGCCTTTTGCTATACGTTTTTTGCGGCTTGTATTAATGATATCAGGGTTATTACGCTCCTGCGGAGTCATGCTTGAAATAAAGACTTCCATCTTTTTGAACTGCTTTTCGCTTGCGTGGGTAATCTTATCCCTGTCGTCGCGTTTTATGTTTAAACCCGGAATCATGCCGAGAATATTACCCATCGAGCCGAACATTTGCATTTGTTTTTGCATTTTTAAAAAGTCATTGTAAGAAAAATTGTCTTTGCTGATTTTTTCTTCAAGTTCAAGAGCCTGTTTTTCATCAAAAACTTCCTGCGCGCGCTCAACAAGCGACACAATATCACCCATGCCGAGAATTCTTGTTGCCATTCTTTCAGGATAAAAATCTTCCAGAGCATTAAGTTTTTCGCCTGTACCGGTTAGTTTAATCGGTTTACCTGTACAGTAAACTACGCTCAATGCAGAGCCGCCTCTTGAATCTCCGTCAAGTTTTGTCAATACAAGGCCTGTTAAATCTAATTGTGCATTAAAGTTTTCCGCAACATTAACGGCTTCCTGACCGGTCATTGAATCAATTACAAGAAGTTTTTCCTGCGGGCTGAATATTCTGTCTATTAAGAGAAGTTCAGCCATCATATCAACATCAATTTGTAAACGGCCTGCAGTATCAAGAATTAAAACATTATAATTATTTTCTTTTGCATAATTAATGGCTTTTTGTACAATTTCCTGTACATTTGTTGAACCCGGAATTGTAAAAACTTCAGTGTCAATTTCTTTGCCAAGGGTCTGTAATTGTGTAATTGCAGCCGGTCTGTAAACGTCACATGCAACAAGGAGCGGCCTTTTGCCTTCATTTTTTAATTTTACGGCAAGTTTGGCAGAAGATGTGGTTTTTCCTGAACCTTGCAAACCGAGCATCATAATTAATGAAGGGTTTCCGGATAAATCAAGCGGCTTTGCTTCTTTTCCCAGCAGTTCTATGAGTTCGTCATTAACGATTTTTACAAGCTGCTGTGCGGGGTTAACACCTTCTATTATATTCTCACCTTCGGCTTTGTCCTTAATAGCGGAAATAAACGCTTTTACTACCCGCAGGTTAACGTCAGCTTCAAGAAGTGCACGGCGGATTTCGCGGATTGCTTCCTGCATATTTTCCGGAGTTAATTCTCTGGAGCGTGTTTTGCCTATGATATCCTGTAATTTTTCACTCAAACTGTCGAACATAACCACATCATAGCATAAAAAACTTTGTACAATCAATAAGTTAATTATGTAAAATCATCCGGGTCATTGCCTGATTTAAAATCTTCCATAGATTTTTTTGCGTCGCGTTTTTCTTTTATAACCTCGGCAAGCCATACAAAAGGAAATGAAATCGCTAAACCAATGTATTCAAAAATATTTCCGCCGGATTTATGATCCGAATCGTAGAGAAAATCATCATTTCCGTAATCATCGCCAAATCCGAAACTTATATAAGAATTACGGTTGTTATGGGCGGTTTTATTATTTACAGCAGGAGTATATGTTTTAATTGCTTGTACTTTCATAATTTCCCCTTATTTGCATGCATTATATCCCCTGAATATTATTTTATGCTAAAATAAATCTCAAAATTTTACATAAATTTACATTTGTGATACGATAAAAATTATGAAAGCATTAATACAAAGAGTAAAAGAAGCTTCCGTTACAATAAATTCCGAAGTGTACTCCGCAATTTCAAGTGGCTTGCTTGTATTTTTGGGGGTTGAAAAAGGCGACAGCGGAGAAAATGCCGAAAAACTAGCCCAAAAACTGGCTTCTTTGAGAATTTTTGAAGACGAACAAGGCAAAATGAATAAATCTTTGATGGATATTCAGGGTGAAATGCTTGTAGTGTCGCAGTTTACATTGTGCGGTGACTGTAAAAAAGGCACCCGTCCGAGTTTTGATAAATCTGCTCCGCCCGAGATTGCAGAACCGCTTTACGAAACATTTGTTAAAAAAGTTAAGGCGCTTAATGTACCTGTAAAAACAGGTAAATTTCGCGCTATGATGGAAGTTAAGCTTATAAATGACGGCCCTGTCACCTTTATGGTTGAAAAATAATATTTTCCCTCTTGATTATAATAAGGTAATGTGTTATAATAATATCATTAAGATATATCGTTTGATTTACTTTATGCTAGAGGATTTATTTAAAGATTAAAAAACCAGTTTTATTTGATTTTATTTTTATAGTTTATGAGATTATTTTTTAACAATTAAGAGGCTTTTATTATGTATGTAAACAAATGCGTCAAGTGCGGTCGAGAATTTGAAACAAAAAACCCCAAAAGAGTTATTTGTCCCGATTGTTTGTATCCGGACAAAAAAATGATGATAAAGCCGTCAGACAGCGGCAGCGAAAATACTTCCGGGGCTGTTCCGCAGCAGGAACAATTAAACGGGTATAGTACGGAAACTCAGCCGCAATTTTATAGCAGTTATAGCGCAGGCGAGGGCAGACCGCGTCCGCAGCGTTCCTATAATAACGCTCAGGGAGGTTATCAGCGTCGTGATAACCAAAAACGCGATAACAGGGGCGGATATAACAGGCCGCAGGGTAATTACCAAAGACGCGATAACCGCGGGTATAATAAACCACAAGGAGGTTTCCAAAGACGTGATAACAGAGGCGGTTTTGGCAAATCAAACTTTAACAGGGGCGGATTTAATAATAAACGCCCTATGGGTAAAAATAAAACTCCTAAACAACTGCTAATCGGTAAAGATCAGCTTGAACAGATTGAAAATTTATATAAGCTGATGCTTCCGCTTCCAAATCCTGATGCACATGAAGTTATTGCAGAAAAAATCGGTTTGGAACCAAGAAAAGTATTTTTCGGAATTAATCTTATAAGACAAAAGCTAATGCTTCCGAAATTGCCGTTCCCTAAACGTAAATTGGCGATTACTCCGGATCAGCTGTTTGCTATTAAGAATTTATATGAGCCATTGCTTCCGCTCCCTCCAATCGGATGCCACAAAATTATTGCTGCTCAGTTGAAAATGGATGAATGGCGTGTTCACGTTGGTATCGGCTTAATTCGTTCACAAATGGGCTTACAGCGCTGGAACCAGGAAAGAGAAGATGTTCCGGAAGAATTTAAAAATCAACAAACCAAGGACTCTGCCAAGTCAGAAGAAACTCCGGCTGCAGAAGAATTAAAACAAGAGGCTGCTGTTGCTGCAGATGCTCTGCAAACTCCTGAAACTCCGGTTGAAGAAGAAAAGCCAAAACGCGGCAGAAAACCTAAAAAAGCAGAAGAAGCTGTTGAAGAGTAATGACTAAATATATTTCAGTCGGTAAAATATTAAATTTTCATGGAATTAAGGGTGAAGCTAAAGTCGGTTTTACCAAAAACCAGGAAGATTTTATTCTTATGCTTGATAAAGTCTATGTTCAGGAAGGCGCGCAATATATTCCCCTGGAAGTGGAAAATGTCCGCATAAACAAAAATTTTGCGCTTTTCAAATTTAAAGGAATAGACTCAATTAATGATTTGATGGAATATAAAGGAAAGCTTCTTTTTGTAAATGAGGACACAATAAGAGAAAATCTTGAAGAGGATGAGTTTCTTATTGACGAACTTGTAGGTTTGAGTGTTTTTGATGAAAATGATAAGAAGCTGGGTTTTGTCGTCGGTGTTTCAAACAACGGGGCAAGTGATTTGTTATCTGTCAAAACTAACTCAAAACATATTTGCCTTGTGCCTTTTGTCCAGGCAATAATAAGAAAAGTGAGCATAAGTGATAAGAAAATAATTATAAATAATATTGAGGGCTTGCTGGAATGAGGTTTGATGTACTTACTTTATTTCCGGAAATGGTTGAAAATTACTTTCAATTCAGCATTCTTAAACGTGCGGCAGCAAGCGGTATTGTGTCTGTTAATACAGTAAATCCGCGGGATTACACGGAAAATAAGCATAAAAAAGTTGATGATATCCCTTATGGCGGCGGAGCCGGGATGGTGCTTATGCCGCAGCCTTATGTTGATGCGTATTCTTCTGTAAGCAGGCTGGAGAATTCCGTTACAATAATGCTCTCTCCTCAGGGGGAGCCTTTAACGGACGGGATTGTAAATGAACTTGCAAAATACGAACAAATTATTATGCTTTGCGGACATTACGAGGGGTTTGACGAAAGAATAAGAGAAATTATTAAACCCAGAGAAATTTCTATAGGCGATTTTGTATTGACCGGCGGGGAGCTTCCTGCATTATGTCTTATTGATGCTGTGAGCCGCAAAATTGAAGGAACTTTGGGCAGGATAGAATCTGCAGATGAGGATAGTTTTTCAAACGGGCTTTTGGAATATCCGCAGTATACACGTCCGAGGGATTTTAGGGGATACAAAGTGCCGGAGGTTCTTTTAAACGGCAACCATAAAGATATAAACGAATTCAGGTATCAGCAGTCATTAGAGAGAACAAAGCAGAAACGGCCTGATTTGTATCAGAAGTATATTGATGCAAATTAATTTTTGTTTATCCGTAATTTAGCAAAATAATCTTTAAGGAGCTTGTCGCATTCACTCTCCATTATGCCGCCATAAACTTTTAGAGGAGAATTTAAGAGTTTTCTCAAATCAGTTTTTGAGCCAAATGCGCCGTAGTTAACATCGTAACTTCCAAAGTATACAGTTTTAATCCGTGATTGAATAATTGCCCAGGCACACATAGGGCAGGGTTCAAGCGTAACATACATTTCGCACCCCTCAAGCCTCCAGTTTTCAAGTTTTTGCGCAGCTTTACGCAGTGCAAGGATTTCGGCGTGTGCAGTTACGTCATTTGTGAGTTCTTTTTTGTTGCAGGCTGATGAAATAATTTGTCCGTCCCGAACAATTACGGCACCGACAGGAATATCTGCACCTGATTGTTTTGCCAGCTCAAACGCGTGTTTCATCATTTTTGAAGCACCTTATCATTAACCAAATTCAATCTAACTTCTACGCAAAAACCGCAATCTTTATCAGATGAAAGTTTGATTTCGCCGTTCATAGCTTCAATCAGACCTTTTACAATAAAAAGTCCAAGCCCTGTACCGCGTGTAGTTCTTGTGGTATTATCATCAAGACGCATAAATTTTTCAAATAAGCGGTTTAATTTGTCTTCCGGAATTACATCACATTCATTTTTGACAAAAATTCTTGCAAAATCTCCATCAACCTTGCCTTCAACCAAAATTTTTGTATCAGGATAAGCGTATTTTACGGCATTTTCTATTAAGTTAACAAAGACCTGTTCGAGTCTTGTTTTATCTCCAATTACATCAGGGAAATTTTCGTCAATATTTATAATAATTTCTTTGTTATCTTTATTTTTAACGAGCAGCTTCGCGGTTTCCATAACTTCCGGCAGCCATACCGCCTCCAGATTTGTTCTCAACCTCATTCCTTCAATGTCCGGAATTGTAAGCAAGTCTTCAATCAGGCGTTTTAATCTTTCTGACTGCTCTTTAATTATACGCAGAGATTTCTGTTTTGTTTCCTCATCAATTTTTATATCCTGCCTCATAAGGCGGGAAGTATAGCCCTGAATACTTGTCAAAGGAGTTCGCAGCTCATGGCTTACAGTATCAATCAAGTTTGAACGAAATTCGTTGAGCTGTTTAAGTTCAACGTTATTTTGTTTAAGCTGGATGTAGGACTTATGAATTTCGCCTGCCATGCGGTTAAACTCAAATGCAAGAAAAACAATTTCGTGTGGAGTAAAGGCTGTAGTCAAAAGTCTTATCTGGCGTTCGTAATTCCCTTTTGATATTGCTATAATACCTTTAAACAACTGCCTTATGTTTATATAAAGATAATACGTATAAAGCGCGACAATGAAGATAATAACAAGAGTTGCGAATAATATTGACAGAACAATTTTTGCTCTGTTTGCATAAATCATTTTGTTGGTAATATTTTCTGTTGTGTTTACGATAATGGTTATTGCGGGATCTTTCTTTTTGACATAAACAATAGGCTGGTTTTTAACATCTCCGAATATAACCGGTTCGTCAAATCTTTGATGTTTCGGCATTAATGCAAGGGTTTCGCGAAACAGTTCGTTTGTGTAATTGTGAGAAGCAATAAGAGTGCCGTCATTTGTCATAACATAAATCTGGCGTTCATCATCTTTCAGCGACTGAAATAATTCATCCCTCAAGCCTTGCAGGCTGTATGTTGCAACAAGAAATTCGCCGTTATCAAGATTTATGGAAATTGTTGCTTTCTCTCTTTTTTTATTGAGGTCATGGATTTTTAGAAGCTCTTCTGTTGTTTTTGCTATTTCAATTTTGTCGCAGTTTTCAAAGCTTTTTGCAACAGAGTTTAAGTATTTTTTTCTGGCAGTGTCGCCTTTTATATATTTAAGCGAAAAATCAACCTGTTCAAGACTTGTATTTATAGTATTTGAGAAAAAGTCAATTTCATCAGATACCATATTCGCAATCAAAACAGCGGATTCTCTTAACTGATATCTTACTGCCTGCTGGTTAACATTATTTATAATGAAGCCGCTTACGGATAACGGTATAATTACCGCAAAGCATACTACAACTGCAATCTGTTCAACAATTTTCAGGCGTTTAAACTTAAAAAATCTCATTTAACTAATCCTCCGCAAACGGAGTGAGTTTATACCCTACATTTGTAACCGTATGAAGGTATTTCGGATTTTTAGCATCAGCTTCTATTTTGTTTCTTAAGCCTCCGACATGAACTCTTAACATTCTTACATCTTCGTTGCTGTCATACCCCCACACTTCATCAAGCAAAGTCGCAAGAGTAACAGGATTGTTAAAATGCTGCATAAGGCTGTACAGGATTTCAAACTCCGTAGGAGTAAGCTTTACACGTTTATTAACGATAATACATTCCAGTGTTTCCGGGAATATTTGGATATCGCCTGCATTCAAAATTTCATCAGATAAAGAATTTGTTTCTTCAACCTGGTTTCTTCTGAGTAAAACTCTTATTCTTAAAAGAACTTCCTGGATATCAAAAGGTTTTACAAGATAATCATCAGCTCCGCAGTCAAAGCCTTCTGTTTTGTCGTCTATAGTACCTTTTGCGGTTAGCATTAAAATAGGAATAGCGAGCTTTGCCTGGCGGATATTTTTACAAACATCAAACCCGTTCATTTTAGGCATCATAACGTCAAGCAAAATCAAATCGTAAGAGTTGTTTAAGGCCTTGTGAAGTCCTTCCATACCGTCACGCGCGGTGTCAACAAAGTAACCGCTTTGCGCAACGTCAAATTCCAATAATTCTCTTATTTCATCGTCATCGTCAACAATTAAGATACGCTTTTGAGCTGCAGTCATAATACCCCTCTTTTTCTGGAACTTATATTGCAAATTCCGCTAAAAATGTTCAAAACTGCGCCATACTGAGCGTTAGCGAAGTATCTCATTCTGCACGAGATTCTTCGGGCTGAAGCCCTCAGAATGACGGGCTTTATATAGTATTTGTGGAATTTGCTATATAACTCCTTTTTTTAACATAATTTTATCTTATCACGGATATTTTTTCAATGTTATATAACTTATTATGAAGCTAGTGGGTGCCTGATTATTAATAAGATTAAATATATTCAAAAATTCTCCTTACGGCTAATGAAAAACCGGTTTACTAAAGTTAAAATCTGAACAACTTTAGGAGAGATTTTATGAAAAATATTATATATATATTATTTTGTGTTTTGGTATTAGTTTTATTTAGTAATTCGGTTTTTGCAGATGAGAAGCATGAGGCTTTAAAGTTTTTTAAAAAATACATAACAGCAGCTAATTCATACAGCCCTGAAATAATCCAAATGTATTCCCCGAAAGCAAAAATTATCCGCCAGGTGGTAAAACCTGACGGTGAGCTTGTGGATATTGAAACAGATACTGATACTTATATAAAACAACTAAAACTCGGGCAAAAAACGGCAAAACTCCGCAATTATAAGAACACTTATACGAATATAACTTCTTCAAAAGTTGAAAACGGCTACAAAATTTCTTCACTGCGCCAGCCTTCGGGAGAAAACTATAAGCTTAAAAGTTATATGATAATTCAAAAGCAGCCAAACGGCAAATGGCTGATAGTAGAGGAGATGATGCAGACAAAAGTTCAGGCGTTTTTAAAATACGCAAAGAACTAAAAGTCAGGGAGCCGGCGCATAAACTCCTTCCCCAAGCAGGGAGGAGTTTATGCGATGTGTTGTCCTTAGCAGCGCTGAAAGATTTCGTTTGCAATGCAAACGGAACTTTGTATTAAAACACAAGGTTCTTATAATCTGGGTTATGTAAAAGAGATACATACAATTTGCTGTTTTGATAAATAGTTTTTTCTATGATATAATGTGTTTTATGGTTGAAGATTTAATTAAAAAACTTACCGGTAAAAATAAAAACGATTATGAGGCGGCAGCAAAACATTTGGTTGATGATGCCGATGTCGAAATGTTTAAAAAACTTGTTGAGAAAGAAAATTACCTGTTCGATTTTGTTAAACAAAACGTTGCAAACAGAATTTATGCTGCCTGCAATGAAAATAATTACTTAAATCTTCTGAAATTTTTTAAATACTATTCGCCTTCATATGACGAAGCAATAGTTTCTGCTCTTGCAAAATATGCAGATGAAGATTTGACCGATGAAATTTTGGAAATTTTTGAAACCGGTACACAAAACGAAAAATGTTACTGTGCAAAATTTTTCTCCTATATTCAGGATTCATTGGCAATAGAACTTTTGAGAAACAATTCGTATACGGAAAACGAAAGTCTAAACGCTAATTGTGCTGCAACTTTGGGGATTTTAGGCGATGAAGCTTCATATGATGAAGCCATCGAAAAACTGAGCAGCGAAGACGAATTTGAAAAACTGGCCGCAGTTAAGTTTCTTGTTATTTACGGAAACAAAGATGCTTTGCCGAAAATCATTGAAACAATGAAAACTTCTACTATGGCAGAAAATATAGCAGGCTTTATACCATATCTTATTGATTTTGACGAATTGATTAAGCTTAACTACACAGACGGAATGCTTGTCTTAAACAACATTATAAATGGTTTAGGGGAAATTTTAGGGCTTTATGAAGTTTTAAACTTTAACTTGTATCTGATTTTTGAAAAAATTCTTGATAAACCGGCAGACAGTATTGCCGCAACGGTTCTTTTGAATGCTGAAGACAAATTTAATACTCTGACAGAAAACGATGAGTATCTTTTTGACGAAGATAAAAATACCCAAAACGAAATTAAAGACATAAAAAAATTACTCGGGGGGATTAATAAAAAGAATTTAAAACAGCTGATAATTCAGGAATTGAGAGAGGACAGCCCGTTTGTTTATACTGCGCTTGATTTTACGGATAACACGGATGCTGTCAGAGAACTTTTGAGATGTGATAATCAGACAATAATTTTAAAGACAGCAGAAATTCTAAAAAAACTCAATGCACTTGACAACACAGCAAAAACAGTTGCTTTGCTCAAAATTACCGATGAAAATATAAAATCAATTATCCGGGCACTGTAACTTTAATTATTAATGAAATATTCTTCAAAAAATTTTTTATGCTCTGTATATAATTTTTCTTTAACTTTTTCAACTGTTTCGTTTTTCAATCTATATTTATTCAAAATGATATCTTTACTTACAGGATTATCGTATAGATAATACGGCTCAGGTTCTATATTAAAAACAGAATAGTAATCTCTGTATTTAAAAATAGTCGTACTTTCGGAAACTCTTCCCCATAAATTTGGTATTCCGAGAGAATCTGCAGCAATCAACGGGTGCAGCCCGGTTGACAAGATTGTTTTACATTTTTTCATTTTTTTTATATATTCAATAGGATTTTCAGAAGCGTCTAATATAATACTATTCGGATTTTCTTGTTTTATTTTTTCAATAATCGGTAAATTCTTATCTGCATAATGCGGACAGATACCAATGTCGTAAATCGGCTCAAAAGGAATATTTTCAGCAAGCATGCTTGCAAGAAGCCCTAAATCGCCAAGGCATCGGGGTTTTAGCCCCCCCCCCCCCCCCCCCCCCCCCCCCCCCCTTTTTTTTTTTTTTTTTTTTTCACCCCAAAAAAAAAACCCATTTTTTTTTTTTTTTTTT
>CALUUU010000024.1 GCA_944324035.1 Candidatus Gastranaerophilales bacterium | reverse complement strand
CCATCATTGTTTCCGCAATTGCTGAATACAGCATCCAAATTGAAACTTTTGAAAAACATTTCAAGAATATCGGATAAACAATAAACATCTGGATTAGGAAACCGACAGCAAGCACCAGAAGATATTTTGAAATACTTGCGAAAATATCCATACCAAAACTTGTAACAGCAGAAGCTGTTAGTGCAAACACACCAGGTGCAGCCAGGAACATAATCCAATCAGTAATTTTCATTGTAGCAGCAAAGACAGATTCAAAAAATGATACAATAGGTCTGTTTACATCTCCGACTTTTGCCAGTGCTATAGCAAATATCAAAACAAACACAATAATTGCAACCATATTACCATGTGCCAATGCATTTAAAGGATTACTCGGAATAAAATCCAAAAACATACTTAAAATATGCCCCTGCTGCTGTGACATAGCAGTTGCAACAGATGCCTGGACTTCGCTTGCGGTATTTGCCGCAATATAATGCGCTGCACCAAGCCCCGGCTTAAATACAAGCGACAGGAATGTACCTATAACAACAGCAGCAACAGTTATAATACCGTAGTACAAGACCATCTTTGTACCGAACTTACCCAGCTGTTTGTTATCACCAATACTTGTTATACCGATAATTATTGCAGATACAACAAGAGGAATTACAACCATTTGAATAAGTCTTATAAATACCTGCCCGATAAAATTCAATAAGGACAAAAGGATAGGATAAGGATGAGCATGAAGGAATATTCCGACAAGAATACCGGCAATAATCCCGAAAAATATATGCCAATTTCTCTTTAACCCCAAGCCCAAAGCTATGAGTATCTGCATCTGTATCTTTGAATCCTTCATCTTTATGTCCTCTTAATCTATATTTATAATTATTTGACCTGTATATTATACAATATGCAGTACAAAAATTCAAATTTTAAGCCGGTAATCAGCAAAAAATCAACCGGAAAAACGATAACCAACTATCTATATGATGGTTTGTAAAGCCGCCATACAGATTTAACAGCATCTTGGGTTACAGATGATTTTGTAAAATCTGACTCTTTAAACATAATGCTGTTTTCATCATCACTCAAAGGTACACCGACAACCTGACCTACAGCCTGCATAGTAACAGCTTTAATTTTATCAGGACGAAGTTCATTACCGTCCAAATCTTTTGTCGCAATAATAACATCTGAGTTATTAAAATAACGATTACCGCAAGTTCTGCATCCGCCAAATTGCGCAAACCTGTTTTTAACAACATAAGACTTATCGTCCGGAAGTCTGTCAACATAAATTACATTAATATTGGATATATTAGCAAGATTTTTAGAAGTTCTGAATATGAATCTTACAGTAGACTTAGTACCAGTCTGCCAGGCTTTAAATGCACTCTGCACAGCTACCATATTTTCATCTTTTGGCATATAAACAGTCAACGGCATTGAAAACCAGCGCGGATAGCCATATGCAAATGCGCTGCCAGTAAATACAAATAATGAAACCAATATTAATAAAAATCTTTTTCCCATATTATTACTAAAACATTTACCTTTATTTTTTTGCTTCTAAAAATTTAATTATTAAGAAATATTAATAACCAATTGACCAATCAACAGTACTTGTACGTTCTTTTTTAGATTCTACATCTACATTTGAAACAACCGCAGGAACCTCAATAACCTTCGCAGCTTTTTGTAAAAGATTTTGCTGAGCCATCTTGGAATCAACGTTATTAAAGGATTTCAATTTATCCAAATGGTTTTGAAGTTCTGAATTTTCGTCATTTAGCGCAGTAACCTGACGGGACAAGGTATTTAAAACTATCTCATTAGACATTTCAAAGTAATAGCTGACAAAAGCAACGACAACAAGAGCGCAAAGAATCATGCATAAAGACATATTCAATTTTCTTATTGCCATCTCTTTCATAAGGTTCTCCTTGAAAAAATACCCTTCGATTATTGGGGCATCCGCAGACGCTCCTGAAATATAACTTCCGTTTTGCTGATAGCTGTAATAATCTTCTCTTACTGTTGCTCTAGCCGTATTCAATTTTACTTCCCCAATTATGTTACTCATCTCTGATACAAAGCTAATTTATGCATCTTGCAACTCTTAACTTTGCGCTTCTTGACGGCGGATTCTCCCTTATCTCCTGTTCTGAAGCCGTCAATGGCTTTTTGTTTACCAGTTCCAATCTCGGAGGAGGACATGTGCAAATCATCTGATTTTTCTCGCAATGACACTTCTCTGAGTGGTATTTGAATAAGCGTTTCACAATTCGGTCTTCCAAAGAATGAAAACTTATTACACTTATTATAGCACCAACCTCCAACAAATCCAACACATCATTCAATGTATTTTTTACATTTGTTAACTCTTGATTTACTTCTATCCGAATTGCCTGAAAGACCCGTGTAGCAGGGTGTATAGCTGATTTTATGTGCGGAGTGCAATTAACAATCAAATCTGCTAAATCTTTTGTAGTCGCGAGCTTTTGGATTTTTCTTGTTTCAACAATTTTTTTTGCAATTCTTTTTGAAAACCGCTCTTCTCCGTATTCAGAAAAAATTCTGACAAGTTCCTGCTCCGGATATGAATTCACAACATCATAAGCCGTAAAATCAGCATCCTGATTAAAACGCATGTCAAGAGGCGCTTCCTTCAAAAAAGAAAACCCTCGTTCACCTTTGGTAAGCTGATGATAAGATGCGCCTAAATCAAATAAAACGCCGCCGGTAATTTTTGGAATACCAAGCTCTTGTAAAACATTCTTAATATTTGTATAAGACTCTTTTACAATTGTTAAATTTTTATAGTCTTTCAGGCGTTCTTTTGATGCTTTTATTGCATCATCATCAACATCAAAAGCTATAAGTCTGCCATCAGGCTGAATTCTTTTTAATATTAACTCGCTATGACCGCCGCCGCCGAGCGTACAATCTACATATATAAGACCATTTTTACAATTGAGAGCATCGACAGCCTCATTTTTCATTACCGTGTAGTGTCTAAATTCTTCCATAAAAGAATTTTAACACAGAAATCATAATGCAGTCTACAAATATTGCTAAGCATTTACAAGACCGGATAAACCTTTTGTATCCAGAATTTCAAGAAATTTAGCATAAGTGTAAATTACAGGATTTCTCTCTCCTGATGCATCAGAAATTTCAATCACATCATCAGGAATTGCATTTTGAGAAAACGATTCTTGTAGTGCAGAAAGCTCATCAGATGATAATCTGTTGTTCACATTGATGTCATTGAGAAAATAAAAATCTGTCAACTCGAATTCTTTGTTTTGATACATAATAACTCCTTGGATTTTATTGGGGTATATATTTCCAATTACTATTTACGGATAAATCCCATAAAACTTAATAAAAAACTGACATATATTACAAATTTGTTACAATTAAATTAAATATGCCATTTTATATTCCGTTTTACAATTTTAGCAGGAATTCCGGCTATAATAACACCTGGTTCATCAACCGAAGAAGTAACAACAGCATTTGTAGCGGCAATGCAACCATCAGGAATTCTAACTCCTTTTAAAACAGTAACTAATTTAGCAAGCCAAACATGATTTCCAATTATTACATCTTTAGGTTTGTTAACAACATTGCCGGTGTTACCATCCATAATGACGTGTCCGTCGTGCGTTCTTATAACAATATAATCAGAAAACATACAATCTTTACCTATTTTTAAAGAAGTATTTACGCCTACAGTAACAAATCCACCTGCCATACTAAAGTTTTCATCAATAAAAAGTTTTGCATCATCAAGCAGTTCAAATGTTGTTCTTGCTATTCCCAAAGTTTTTGTTTTTAAAATTTCTAAAGAAACATTATTATAAGCTTCAACAGTAACCTTTCTGTATCTGCTGTGTTTATAAAGTTTTATTGTTGAGTTTTTGCCCTTGAATTTTATCTTTATTCCTCTTGGAGCAAAAAATATTTCACGGCTTTTCCCATTCGGATATACCATGAATAATTTATTATTAAAAAAACGAGCTGCTAAAATATTGCCGGAAAGATTAAAGGCAAGTTTTATTCCAAAAACTCTTGCTATCAAATGCCCGTTAACATAAGTATAAGAAAACAAACTCAATTTTATACTCCTGTTAAATAGAGGTCAATATCTTCATCCGAAATCATCTCTGTTACGGCAACCAAGACTTTTTTATCATCAAGTTTTATTCCGCCTAGGATATTTGTTTCTTTTAATTTATCCAAATATTTATCCGCATCGCTAACTTCCACGACAAATTCATTAAAGAAGTTATCGTTCAAAACCCTGTAGCCTTTTTCAACTAAACCGTCTGCAAGTTTGTGTGCATTTAAAGTTGAAAGATAACCGGCCTGACGGAACCCTTTTTCTCCCATTACACTAAGATAAAGAGTTACCCACAAACCCATAAGCGCCTGATTTGAACAAATATTACTTGTCGCTTTTTCTCTTTTTATATGCTGCTCACGGGTTTGAATAGTAAGCGTAAATGCCTGATTACCGTCTTTATCAACAGTTCTTCCGGCTAATCTTCCCGGCATCTGGCGCATATACTTTTCTTTACAAGCTATAACCCCTGCATGCGGCCCCCCAAAATTCATCGGAATACCCAGGCTCTGAATATCTGCAACAACTATATCCGCCCCATATTCCGCAGGAGGTTTTAATATTGACAGTGTTGATAAATCTGTGCAAACTATTAGCAAGGAATCTTCAACAGCTGCCAGTTCTCTTATTTCACCGTAATAATCAGGATTTTGAATTAATACACAGGCGTAATCCTGCAAATTTTCCGGAATTCTGTCAAAAATTTCAACCTGAATATTCCCGGCCCAGGCATAAGTTTTTACAACCCGCAAATATTCCGGATTTAAGTTCTTATGAACCAAAATTTTATTTGATTTTTTACTTATTCTGACAGCCATCAATACGGCTTCAGCGCAAGCTGTTGCTCCGTCATAGACAGTTGCGTTTGCAATATCCATGCCGGTAAGGCGGGAAATCATTGTCTGAAATTCGTACATAACCTGAAGTGTACCTTGCGCAACTTCTGCCTGATAAGGGGTGTAAGCAGTTAAAAATTCAAAGCGCCCTGCTACCTGTGGAATACACGCAGGAACAAACTTATTATAGACCCCGCCCCCCATAAAATTTATAAACCCGGTTTTATTTTTAGCAGCCAGGGATTTAACCTTTCTTTGAACTTCAAGTTCACTTAAAGGATTATCCAGATTTAGCTCTTTCATACGGGCTTCATCCGGAATTTGTCTAAACAAATCTTCAACACTGCTAAACCCGATACTTTCAAGCATTGAATTCTTCATTTCATTGTTATGTACTAAAAAATTTTTCATTTTATTCTAACTCTTCTTTATAATCTTCATATTCAAGTAAATCATCTTGTTCTGAGCTATCGCCTGTAGCTTTAATTTTAACAAGCCAGCCCTTTTCATATACATCTTCATTTAAAATTTCTGGGCTGTCCGCAAGTGCGGTATTTACTTCCAAAATTTTACCGCTCACAGGCATATAAATTTCAGATGCAGCCTTAACAGATTCAACCGTAGCAAAAGCATCACCCTTTGAAAATTCTATATCAACCTCCGGCAGCTCCAAAAATACAATATCTCCCAACTGTTCTACAGCGTAATCAGTAAGCCCTATTGTATAAGTATCATCATCATTTTTCAAAAGATATTCGTGTGATTTTGAACATAAAATATTTTCTGTAAAATTCATTATAATCTCCTGTATTCTAAACTTTTACCTTGTTTCTTTTTTCAATAAACGGTCGTTTTACAACCTGAGCGTCATGCAATTTCTCTCTAATCATAACCTGAACAACAGCACCTGTGCAAATTTCCTTAATATTTTTTACATAAGCCAGAGCAATATTAGCTCCCAAAACGGGAGAAACACATCCGCTTGTAATAACTCCGGCTTTTTCACCGTTAAAATAAACATCATACCCGTGGCGTGCAATATTCTTATCAAGCATTTTTAGCCCTACGAGTTTTTTGTTTACACCATTAGCAAGCTGTTCCATTATTACGGCCTTACCGTTGTAATCTTCCTTTTTATCCTTTGGTATTGACCAGCTCAAACCCGCTTCTACAGGAGTTGTATTTTCATCCAAATCATTCCCGTATAAATGAAGCGCCGCTTCTAATCTTAACGTATCACGAGCCCCCAGCCCTATTGGTTTTATTCCGAAAGCTTGCCCGTAAGCCAAAATCTTATCCCATAAGTCTTCTGAAAACTTATTTTCAACAAGAATTTCATATCCGTCTTCTCCGGTATAACCTGTCCGCGAAACGAGCAGCTTATAGCCGCAAATACAAGCCGGCTTTATAGTAAATGATTCCTGTACAGTATCAAGCCCCATCTTTCTCAATAGTTCATCTGCCTTAGGCCCTTGAACAGCAAGAAGTGAATAGTTATGCGACTGATTATCTATCTTGACATCAAAACCTTTGCTGTTTCTAACCATCCAGTTTAAATCTTCATCAATTCTTGAAGCATTACAGATAATCAAATAATAATTTATACCCAGTTTATATATAATCAAATCATCAATCAAACCGCCGTCAGCTTTTGGCAGCTGGCAGTATACAGCTTTTTCATAAACAAGTTTTGAAATATCCTGAGGAACAAGCTTCTGTAAAAAATCTAAAGACTCCTTTCCTGAAACAAAGACTTCGCCCATATGCGACACATCAAACAATCCGACAGAATTTCTCACCGTATTATGCTCATCTATGATTGAAGTGTACTGAACAGGCATATGCCAGCCTGCAAAATCAACCATCTTGGCGCCTAATTTGACATGTTTGTCGTGTAAAAAAGTTTCTTTAGTCATATAAAATCTCCCCTAACATTTTACTATTGTCTTAGTAATAGTAATTTTTGTCAAGGGAGTATGTATTTTTATAACTCATTCAACTGTTTATATAACTCTATCTGCTTGGCGGAAAGAGTTTTAGGGATAACAATTTTTACTTTTGCATTAAGATTGCCGTACCCTCCGGACTTTTTAGGAAGCCCCAGATTTTTCAAGCGCAGGGTTTGACCTGTCGAGGTTTTTGGAGGAATTTTAATACCGATTGTACCATGCAAGGTCTGGATATCCTTCTTACAGCCAAGAACAGCTTCCGGAGGAGTAATTTCAACTTCTTTCGTTAAATCAGCCCCGTCAACAGCGTATTCGCTGTCTTTAAAATGTAAAATAAGGTATAAATCGCCGGTTCTGCCATAACTGTCAACCTTGCCTTCGCCTTTTAATCGGATTTTCTGCCCGTCTTTTACTTCTGGCGGAATTTTTACCTTAATAGATTTTGTAACATTTTTTATCCCGGTTCCGCCGCATGCAGAACAGTACCCGCCGCCCGGAGGGCATTGCGTGCAGCGCTCCATTTCGGAAAAGTTAACACTGACAGGCTTCTGGTTAAATACATCTTTAGCGGTTATATTCAAATTTTTTGTAATATCCAAATCTTCCTGCGGAGGAGTTTGTGCTTTTCGCCTTGTACGAGAAGCTGTTCTTTGGGCTCCTGCATCAGCAAAATCAAACCCGCCGAAATTCATGCCGCCCATACCGCCGCGGGAAGCTGCACCGCCCATCATATCGCCGAACAGTGAACTAAAGAAGTCAGAGAAGCCGCCCATATCCTGACCGTTAAAATTAAATGTCTGATACGCACCGCCCTGGCCGCCGCCAAAACCGAACTGTTCAAATCCAGGAGGCGGAGTATAACTCTGACCGCCCTGCCAGTTAGCTCCAAGACTGTCATATCTTTCACGTTTGGCTTTATCGCCCAGAACTTCATAAGCTTCGTTTATATCTTTAAACTTTGCTTCTGCTTCTTTTGTTTTATTAACATCAGGATGGTATTTACGCGCAAGTTTTCTGTAAGCTGATTTTATTTCGGCTTCGGTTGCCCCGCGTTTTACGCCCAATATATCATAATAATCTTTGTATTCCATATTATCTCCAAATTTACTTTATCTCTATTATTATAATAATATAAAATTTATTGAAACACTGATTTTTTAATCTTTTTATAATTATTTGGGCTCCATCGGCAACAGATTTAACGGAGCATATATGACAAATTCAATAGATATAATAAAAACGTCATTCTGAGAGCTTTTGCCCGAAAAATCTCATTTACATAACCCATGTTATGGGAACATAGTACATTCGAACAAATGATTTTTTTATGTTCACTTTTTCTTTTTTGTTGCGAAGAAAAAAGAAAAAGTGAACCGAAAAAGAAAAACACGCGATAGTTTTCTGCGCTGCCTATGGCATCGCTTTGACCGAATGGACGTTCGTTCCGTTTGCTTTGCAAACGAAATCTTTCTTGTTTTGCTATCGTGCTGACGCACACGCAAAACTGCATTCTGTTACTCACCGTAAGGTGAGTCAGGCGAACGTGTACGCAGTGCGATAGTGAGCCTTGAAAGAATTTGAGCTTGAAAAGCTCAAATAATATTTAGCATTGAGCGCCAGCGAAATGCAGGAAACGTTCGCGTGTTTTCTTTTCTTTCGTCTATTTCTTTTCTTTTGCCTCGCAACCAAAAGAAAAGAAATAGACATGTGCCGATAACATGAATTATGTAACTAATTGCTTGACATGTACAGCAATGACGCCTTTTGGCACTTTCAATGGTGATAATGTATTAAAGAAAAAAGCGGCATTCACGTTAGCGGAAGTTCTTATCACACTTGGGATTATCGGCATCGTTGCCGCGATGACAATGCCTGCTCTTATTCAACGAAATATTAACCACACGGCAGAAGCTCGGCTAAAGAAATTCTATTCTGTATTCAATCAGGCTATCCAGCTTGCTGAAGCAGAATACGGTGACCGTACATTTTGGTACAGCGACATAGGAGGAGTTCAGCTTGATGAAAATGGCAACCCCATAGAAGCTACCGCTCAAATTGATATCTGGTTTCAAAAATATTTCACTAAATTCATCACCTACAAAAAAGAAATCAAGACTAACGGCAGCATTATTTACTACCTAGCAGACGGAAGTGCGTTTCAGTTCGGAACTGAAGATAACGTACAAACCTCGCGGGCTGTTACTTTTTATATAGGCAACCCTGACAAATGCACCGACAAGGAATGGGGAACTTGTAAGTTTTATTTCTTATATATGCCGCTGGATGACCCGAGCCCTTCCTGGAAATACCATACCAGACGAGGAATGGAACCTTGTAAATATGATTGGAACGGAACAAGAAAAATGCTTCTGGACGGCTGCAGTGAAAAAAACAATAATCTTCACCGCAGATATTGTACGGCTCTCATTCAGATAAGCGGCTGGACAATTCCTAAAGATTATCCGTATAAAGTTCACCTCTGATCAAGAGCGTCAAGCAGCTTCGGGATGATTTCGAATGCGTCGCCAACCATACCGTAATCACAGATATCAAATATAGGCGCATTCTTATCCGTGTTTATCCCAATAATTTTCGCGGAATTCTTCATCCCGATTGTATGCTGCAAAGCTCCGGATATTCCGCATGCTATGTATAACTTAGGGTTAACAGTCTTGCCTGTCTGTCCTACCTGGATATCAGGGGAAGCAAGCCCCATTTCCACTGCAGTTCTGCTTGCGCCAACAGTCCCGCCGAGTTTATCCGCAAGCCGCTTCAAAAGCTCAAAACCTTCCGCATTTTTCATCCCCTTACCGCCAGCTACAATAATGTCTGCGCTGTCAAGATTATTTATTTCACTTACAAATTTCTTTGTTTGTTCAAGAATTTCTGTTTTCGGCTCATATCCTGATAAGTCAACTGACAATTTTATAAATGTAGTATCTCTTAATATATCTTCCCTTGCAGGTTTAAAAACCTTCGGGCGAACCGTTGCCATCTGAGGCAAATTTTTACACAAAATAGTTGCCATAAGCTGACCGCCAAATGTCGGACGGGTTGCGGCAAGCTTACCGTTATCCAAAATATCAAGCCCGGTACAATCAGCAGTCAAACCCGTATGAAGCGCCGTTGATATCCTTGGCGCCAAATCTCTGCCCTGACAAGTTGCTCCAATAAGCATAATTTCCGGATCAATTTGTTTTACAGCCTGAATTGCAGCCTTTGCAAACAAATCCGTTGAATATGCCCCAAAACGCTCATCAACAACATAAAAAACCTTATCAAATCCGCTTTTTTGAAATGCTTCCTTAAATTCATTTATCAAGTCCGGCTTCACTAAAAGCAAAGCCATAACCGGTGAATTTTCAAGTTTTTCGGCAAGCTCTACAGCTTTATTTGAAAGCTCAAAAACAACGGTATGCACATAATCGGCAGATGTTATTTCAGAATAAATTAAAATCCCCTTACTCATTAAGACCTCCGCAGCATTTAATCGCATCCGCAAGCTCAGTACAAGAGTCCGTATATACGCATTCAACATCTTTTTGCGGTGCACGGAAAGCCTTGTTAACATACGTAGGCGACCCTTTTAAGCCTGCATCTTCCGGCTCAAGCCCTGTATCATCAATTCCATATACAGGTATAACAGCTTTTTGCGCACGGATTATGCCGTTAATAGAAGCTCTTGAAGGCTCGAAATCACCCTGCAGAACACAAATAAGCGCCGGAAGTTTGACTTTTACACGTTCAATGCAATCATCAATCTCTCTTAATACGGTCAGGCAACTTTCAGAATATTCAATAATTTCTTTAACATACGTAACCTGCGGAATATCAAGAAAATTCGCTATACTCGGCCCGGTCTGCGCTGTATCGCCATCTATTGCAAATTGTCCGCACACAATCAAATCATAATCCGGAAATTTTGAATTAATTGCCGCAGCAATAGTTTTTCCTGTAGCATAAGTATCAGCGCCGGCAAATTTTTTATCAGACAAAAGCACTGCATCATCAGCCCCGACAGCCAGTAATTTTCTAAGCATTCCCTCAGCCTGCTTAGGCCCCATAGTAAGGGCTGTTATCGTAACATCTTCATATTTCTTTTTTAAACGCAAAACGGACTCAAAAGCATAAACATCATAAGGATTAATTATACTTTCCAGCCCTTCGCGTTGAATAGTGTTATTCTCAGTCCATTTGATATCAGAAGTATCCGGAACCTGCTTAACACATAAAACTATTTTCATATTTTATTTACTCTTCTAAACTAAATGCGTTTTTTGGGTATTTGTTTTAAATTTGCATCAAGCAAAGCATTAAAGCCCATTATATATACCGAACATTTTTTTATAGTCGGAATATACCAGCTGCAGCGCTCTTGTGTGCATACCATATCAACTTCTGAGCCTGCACTCATTAAAGGGCAAAACGGTATTTCTCTTTTGTCAATAGTTGCCATATCTTCTCCTTTGTTTATTTGTTTGCTTGTTTCAGCAAATTACAATCTTCATCTCGTTTTTTTTCTTGATCTTTGTAGATTTTTGTTCTGTTAATTACTTCGTCAAAATCTATCTTATGTGCGTCAAAATCAGGCCCGTCTACACAGGCAAATTTCACTTCTCCGCCGACTGTCAGCCTGCAGGCGCCGCACATTCCGGTACCATCCACCATAATAGGATTCATACTTGCTTCCGTATAAATACCTTTATCACGGGTTAAATCTGCAACGGCTCTCATCATTGGCATAGGGCCGACAGCTATTGCATAATCGATTTTTTCTTTAGCAATCAATCGTTCAAGAACTGTTGTAACAAAACCTTTTTCACCCATTGAACCATCGTCCGTTGTAATAAAGAGTTCATCACAGGCATCTTTCATTTTATCCGCCCAGAAAATTAAATCCTTATTTCTGGCGCCCATAATCATATACACTTTATTACCTGCTTCTTTAAAAGCTTTTGCTATTAAATAACAAGGAGCCGCCCCATAACCGCCGGCAAGACAAACAACTGTACCATATTTTTTTATATCTGTAGGTTTACCCAAAGGCCCTACCAAATCCGCAATTTCATCGCCGGCATTTAATTGGGCAAGCCTCTTAGTAGAATATCCGACAGCCATAAACACAATTGTCAAAGCTCCGGTTTCTTTATTAACATCAGCAATAGTAAGCGGAACTCTTTCCCCGTCTTTATCAGCCCTGAATATAATAAACTGTCCGGCTTTTGCGTTTCTTACAACATAAGGCGCATCTACTGTCAATTCATATTGATTAGGACAAATTTCTTTTTTTGACAGAATTTTATAGCCCATTTTACCCTCATCTCTTTCCAATAAAAATATTATAGTTTAAAATGACAAAATAAGCAAGCCCGAAATGTACAATCAATTTGTTATACTTGCAAATAAAGCTTGCTTTTTATATAATTTTTGTATTAAAAATTTTACGGAAGGTGAGATATGAGTAAATATTTATTAGAAATCGGAACGGAAGAATTGCCGTATAAGTTTATCCCGCAGGCTATTACCCAGTTAAAAAACGGATTTGACACATTTTTAAACGCAAACAAAATACAATTTGATAAAGTGGAAGTATATGCAACCCCAAGACGTCTTGCAGTCATTGTTTCAGGCCTTACTGAACAAAGCGCGGACGAAGAAAAGATTATAAAAGGGCCAATCGCTAAAGTTGCATATGATGAAAACGGAAATCTCACCAAAGCAGGGGAAGGTTTTGCACGCAAAAACAATATTTCAGCGGATGATTTATATGTAGAAGATAATTATGTACATGCAAAAATCGTTATAAAAGGCAAATCAATTGTAGAACTTTTACAAGAGAATGTTCCGGGGATAGTTTTGAAGCTTCAGGGCTCTCATTTTATGAGATGGGGTTATAACGATGCAAAATTCTCCCGTCCTATAAGATGGATAGTTTCAATTCTTGATAAAGAAGAAGTAAAAATCAAAATTATAGACAAAGAATCTTCCAATGTTTCTCGCGGACACAGATTTGCGCAGCAAAATGTCATTATCGGACATCCTGATGATTATGTTGAGGTTATGCGCAACTGCTGTGTAATCGTTGACCAAAATGAAAGACGCCAAATTATAATAGACAAAGCAAAAGAAGAAGCTGAAAAACTCGGAGCCGTCCCTTACTATACTGAGGACTTGCTTGAAGAAGTAACGTTTATTACAGAATATCCGGTACCTGCAGTTTGTGAGTTTGATCCGAAGTATTTAGATTTGCCGGAAGAAGTTGTTGTAACTGTTATGGCAGTTCACCAGAGATATTTTGCACTTCATAAAGACGGCAAATTAATTAATAAATTTATTACAATGACAAACTATATCGGAGATGAATTTGCAAATATTAAAGCCGGAAATGTCAGAGTAATCAAGGCAAGACTTGATGATGCCGTATTTTTCTTTAATGAAGATACCAAAAAGCCTCTTGCAGACTATGTTGAAGATTTAAAGGGGGTTACTTTCCAAAAAGGTATGGGCTCTGTTTACGACAAAACACTGCGCATAATGACCCTTGCAAAAGATATTGCAAAATCTTTAAAAATTGATGATAAAACAATAGAAAGAACTGCATATCTCTGCAAAGCAGACTTAACAACCCAGCTTGTATTTGAATTTACCGAACTGCAAGGCTTTATCGGAGCTGATTATGCGCGTGTCGCCGGCGAAGATGCAAAAGTTTGCGAAGGAATTAAAGAACACTATTTCCCGCTTAATGCCGAAAGCGAAACTGCAAAAGGCATCGAAGGTCAGATTGTAGGTATTGTGGACAAACTTGATACAATATGCGCAGTATTTGCGGAAGGTAAAAAACCAACCGGTTCATCTGATCCGCTTGGAGTAAGACGCGCCGCTCTCGGTATCATAAGAACAATACTTGATGCAAATCTTAAAATAGATATTAATGACCTTATTATAAAGACACTGCTTCTTTTACCGATAAAAACCGGAGAAGGAAACATTATTGATAAAGTAAAAAACATCGCAGGCTCAAGTGCAGACAGATTATCGGGCAAAGTTTCGGAAGAAATTACCGAATTTATGGTACAAAGATTGATAATTCTTCTTTCTGATAAATATCCGAAAAATGTTCTTGAAGCATGTGCTTCAAACAAAAATCCTCTTGTGGATTTGACAGATTACGTAAAACGTGTTGAGGTTGTCAGCACTCTTGATAATCCTGCATTAAATGAATGCGCAAACAGAGTACTCAGAATTCTAAAAGAAGACAGCAAAAAGTCTGTTGATAAAAACTTATTCAAAGAAAGTTCTGAAAAAATGCTTCTCGACCAAATCAATACAATAGATGAAAATGTTGATTACAAAACTTATTTAGACTCATTAATTGCAATCAACCCGTCTGTTGAAAAATTCTTTGAAGATGTCTTAGTCATGGACAAAGATGAAAAAGTTAAAGAAAACAGACTTGCTCTCTTAACATTATTGAAGAAAAAATACGAAAAACTTACAGATTTTTCTAAGCTATAAGCGGCTTTTAGAATTTGTAAATTTTCGTAAACATTCTTTGTAAAAAAGTAAATTATTTTTTTCAGGATACTTTACAATGGTACAAGAACAATAATCAAAAGGTAGAGGTAGATATGTTAAACCGATTTAAAAACTTAAAAATCGTAAAGAAGTTAAATGATTCAATCAGTCCAAAATTGAAATGGTTAAATTATGCAAACAATACGGTTGACAAAAAATCTGCCGACTACATTCAAAGTATAAGCGGAGTAGAAGAACTCAAAGTAACATCTGACGAACAGAGGCTGGAAGCGATGGTCAGAGAACAATTAAAGGAAGAATTCCCGAATATCGAGAATATGAAATCCTATGAACTTCTTGTTGATGCAGTAATGCACAACTTAAAGAAAAAACAGCTTCAAGCCGGCGATAACCTTGATATTGAATAAAAAGGCTATCATAATTTATAAAGAAAGACCCGTAATAGACGGGTCTTTTTTAATATGCAACTTTCCAAGGGTAATCATCCGCAATCTCCCAATTGTCGTATTGAATTAGTGCAGTACAAAATTTTGCACCGCCGCCAGGCCTTGCCGGCTGCTGACACTCTCTTAACAGCATTGATCGGGTTCCGTTCCATCCGTATTTTGCAGGTTCCAGTCCGCGGTTATACAGATATTTAAAGGCTGATTCCTGGCAATTAGGGCACATTGAAAATTGAAAACGACATATTCCATAACCATTATCAGGGCATTTTTCCGGATTTCCAGGATAAAAGATGAGCTCGCGCGAAGTTAAAACAGTATCATCATTACCGAATTGAAAGGCGCTGCCATCACTCAAATAGTACCTGATTACACCGGTATTTTTTACCGTTTTCTTTATTACTATAAAATCTGACAAATACTTCTGAAACCAGATATCTATTTTGGCGGTGTCTTCTATAGGATTGCCGTTTTCATCCAAATCAACACCGCCGGTATCTTCAAACCAATATTTTATATCACCATGTTTTACCTCTGCAAGATCTATTGCCTGATTGAATACGGAATAGAATTTCTTTAAACGTGTTGCTACAACCATATTGTTATTTTTTTGAATTAATGTCGGAAGCGTCATTGCTGCCACTATTCCTATTATGCCAAGGGTTATCAGGACTTCCGCTAACGTAAACGCCGCTTTTTGCCTTTTACCTGTCATCTTGAGCGAAGCGAAAGATCTCTTTTCTTGAGATTCTTCGGGGTGTTCACCCCTCAGAATGACACTTGGCGTCATTGCGAGCGGTAGCGAAGCAATCCAGGAGAATACGTTCCCTTTGCGTTTTGATGTCCCAGCCGGAACACATTTGAAAGTGTTTTTATGGATTGCTTCTTCGCTGCGCTCATCGCAATGACGGGCTTTTATAATGCCGTAATTTTTAATTTTATTAATGAGGCATCTGCCGCAATGGCAAATAGGCTTAAACCCTTGTAATACCTTAGATGTAGATACCCCCCCCCCGGCGTTTCCGCGCTATACTTAGCTTTTGCATATCTTAATCCTCCTTTTTCCTTTAGTATAAACTATGTTCGCGAATTTTTCAAGTCAATGGCTATGCTCTTTTGTATTCATTATATAAAACCGTAACTTATATTATCCCTGCTTTTTGTTAAAATAAATTAACAAACTTTACTTTAAAGGACAAAATTTTTTTATTTTATGTTTTCATGTATGTGTGTAGTAAATGTGTAGGTGAGAATTATGTCAATACAGTCAATTAGTGCAGTTAATTTTACAGGGAAAAAACGTTATACCAATAACGGCAATGAATATGAAAAAACCAATGCCGGAAAATATGTAGGTATGGGAGTAGGTGCAGCCGCAGGAGCCGGCTATCCGGCATATATCATTCATAATATGTTTAAACCGGAAAACAAAGGCAAAGTAATGGAAATATTAGATACTTATTGTAAAAATTTCAATGAAAGCTGGAAAAATCAATTCGGTCAAGATGTAAAATTGACTACTAAAACATTAACTAAATGTATTAAAGCCCTACCCGTAGTAAGCGGAGCTGTTGTCCTTCTTGCAGGTTTAGGACTTGGTGCCATTGTTGACGGAATTATAAACCACAACAGAGCTAAAAAAGCAGACAAAGAAGCGTAACTTTTTAATAAAAAGGACGGATATTAAAATGGCAGTTCAATCAGTTAATTCTGTAAAATTCTGTGGTAACACCACGGAAACCTCAAATAAAGAAAATCATATACAAAGAAATATCGGCAAATACGCAGGTATGGGCATAGGAGCTGCTGCAGGAACTTCATTTGGTCTTTACCGGGCAATAAAGCCTACCGTTAAGATGAAAAGAGGATTCATATACGGACATACACTAGGGATAATATTTAATTCAGAAAATAAATCTCTTTCTGAAATATTGAAAGAACTCGGAATTACCTCAAAACAATTCAGGCAAGACCGAACAAAGCAATTTATAAAGGTAATGAAGAGTATCCCTGTTATTCTCGGAACATTGACATTGCTTGCCGGATTAGGTATCGGAGCTATCGTTGATGCCGTAATTAAACATAACAAAAGTAAAAAAGAAAGCTAAATTTCTTTTTTAAATGAAATACATCAAAACACTAAGCATTTAATTTTGCTTAGCGTTTTTGTTCTTGTATTTATATTTTAATATTTCATTATGCTAGTTGTTTTAACTGATTGTCTATTTGTGCGCGTGTCATTTCCATCTGATTAATCTTCATTTCACGCTGCAAAATCATCTGATTAATAGTATTTACACGAGCTTCCAGAATTTTTTTCTGTTCAGGATCTTTATTTTCTTTTATCGTTTTTGCAAGTTCCACTAAAATATCATTTAATCGGGTAACAGCACCGTATTCTGCCGCTATATCAGACGAGATTGCCATACTTTGCTCTTTTAGAACAGTTTTTTGATCAGGCTGCTGCGGGGCAGATGACTGCACCGGCGATTGCGGTTGAATATTTTGAACCGGAGGCTGATTATTATACATTACCGGCTGAACAGGATTATTTAACATAATTTTTCTCCTTTTACACACTATATAATTACATAAAGTAAAAAACTTTCTTAAATTGCTCTTTTCCCGGAATTTATTGCAAAAACTTAACAATTGGAATATAATTGTTTTGTGAAGAAAGGAGAGTTTATTATGTGGGAAAAAGATATTGATATCCACGAAGTAAGAGAGATTAGAACACGTACTTCTGTATTTTTTGGTGTCGGCGCAATAAAAAAAATTGATGATATTGCAAAAACATTAAAAGACAAAGGTATTGATAAAGTTATAGTAATGTCAGGCAGAAATGCATATAAAGCAACAGGCGCCTGGGATTACGTAGAAAAAGCATTAAAAGATAACGGTATTGGCTACGTAAATTATGCAGAGGTTACTCCAAACCCGACAACACATCACGTTAATGATG
>CALUUU010000023.1 GCA_944324035.1 Candidatus Gastranaerophilales bacterium | reverse complement strand
CTTAACAAACTCTTTCATTAACTTCGGTACGTCATTTGCTTCAGGTGGCATATAGACTATATTACCCGATAATGAGTCTGTAATTACATTCTGTCCTTCTCTATAATCATTAGGTTTTACCTTTGTACTTCCGCCTCCTGTTACATAGGCATGGATAAGTTTAATATTATCCTCTGATATAGGTGATTTGTTCTTGGCAAGTTTTTCAATATAATCAAGAGCTGCATAGTAGCCTCTAATTTCCTTCTCATCACGTATTCTGCCTGTATTAGAAATAACCTTGTTTTTTTTGATAACTTCAAAAACTTCTTCTCTGGAAAGTCTGTTTCCTTCAATTTGGGTCGAATAGTGAATAGTTGCAATTTTAGCGGTTTCTCTTAAAGAACTTAAAAGTTTAGGATTAATCGGCAGAGTTTTAATCCCTTCTTTAACCCGTTCAATTTCAAGAAGGTTGTTAACAATAGAATTGGTGATTGAATATATTGGATTAAAATTTGCCATAATTCTGCCGTATCCTTGCCATTATTTTGCCATATTCTTGCCGGAAAGTCAAGCCTTTATAAATAAATTAAACATGCTCAAACACAATCAGAACAACAAAAAAGAACCTCTAAAAAGGCTCTTAATTTAAATTGCGGACAATGAGGATTGATTTTTTACGCTCATGGTAAAAAATCAGATGGTTTGATTTTTTCCGGCAAAACTAATTTAAAAATTTTAATTAATGTGTAAATTTTTTAATTCTGACTTTAGCATTTTCTCTTAAATTAAGAAAGTAAAATTGAAAATCCTGCCCGTGAAAAGAGCCTTTGCCGAAAAGTTCAGGCAGAGGTATTTCATAAGTATTAACATCTGCTGTCGAACAAATTACAACGCCTAGCTTTTTATTTACTCTTGCATCCGCAATACCGGGAGTTGTTATTTTGAGTGTCTTTTCATCAAGACTGCCAAGATTATCTTTTGCTTTTGCAAGCCTTTGACTCCTCTTCCAGTTTATCGGGTTTATTGCAAGTTGATTTTCAGCCTGCAAAACATTTATTCCTGACTTATCAGGAGATTGTACATCGTAAGAAATTATTACCCCTGTATCATTTGATTTTTTCGCAAATTTTAAATGCGGATTTTCTTTTAAATATTCTTTTGTCACGGGGTATCCTATAACATATGCCGCAACCATATTTTTGTAATATTTCGGATGTTTTTTCATATAATCACTTAGTACAATAAGCATTATACCTGAGCCCTGTGAGTGGCTTACAAGAATAAACGGACGCCCCTGATTTAAATTTTTAAAATAATAATCGAGTGCTCTATAAATATCTGATAGTCCCTGAACATTATTTTTAGTATCTTGCTGTATTTTTTCATAATTAGAATAAGCAAATGCCCTGAAATTGTATTGGGTATAAAAAGGTGCATAAATATTTGCGACAGTATCAAAAGCTTCTGCCTGAAGCTTTATAACGTTTTTTGCCGCTTCTCTCATCTGGGAATCATCAACTTTGCATAGGTTTGTATTATCTTGAGCTGTACAAACTGTCGGATAGATATAAAAAACATCAGCTTGATGCGGATTTTTAAGAGGCTTTGACAGCCAGTTGGAATTTTCAGAATAATCAGTTAACTGTATATCTCCTGCAAAGCACGGTAAAAACGCGAATGTAAATACAAAAATTGTTATTAATAATTTTTTCATAGAAAGATTATATAGCAAAAATTTTAAAATTGTTTTGTAATGTCAAGTCCAAATAAAGGCAGGTTTTTTCTGAAAAAAGTAGGGTTCGAACTCCCTGAAACCTCATCAGGGCAACAAAAAAGAGCCTCTGAAAAGGCTCTTGATTTAAATGGCGGGAACGACGAGGCTCGTCTTGGATTTGCTCCACGCTCACAGAGTTTCGCCTTAAAGCCTAACGGCTTAGCCGGCTCAATCTGTTCGCTATCCGGACTAACTCACTTCCGTTCGTGTCGTCCGTCCGCAAATCCGCCGAACTCGGAACTAGCGCTTCTCGCCACTATCATTCTGCCATTAAAAAAAGCCGCATTAGGCGACTTTTCTTAATGGCGGGGTTGACGTTGCAAGGTTCGAACTTTTTAAGAAATATTATGAACACTTAAAATCAAAACATACGCAAAAAGTATGTTTATTCATTAGGACTTTAGAATAAATACCGTTTTTCTAAGCAGAATATCTATATTTACCAATAGTTATCATAAGCCATATTATTGATACCAAGATTAAAATAGCAATAAATAGTATTCCTATAACTAAACAAATGGTTCTTATTAATTCTATTAGTTTAATTGGGACTTGCCCAACTCCAAAATGAAATATAAGTTTATTACGCACAAAAAAGGTTGTAATAATAAGTCCAACAATAAAAATCACCTTACTATATGTAATAGAAAGAGATGATATTAAATTATTCAACAAAATATACGAAAATAATACTAATAAAGCTACTATCAATATGTAACAAGTTGATACAATAAGTCCATTGGAATTTAATTTTATTTCCATTTTTTCTGCTTTTTCTACTGATAAAGTTTTAATTTTATCAATATCTATATTCAAATCTTTAAAAATTTGTATATGTTTACCTTCAGAATATGTTAAAGCTATTAATAAATGTAGTTCTGTAACAGGTTGTCCGAATTTTTTTGCTTCTGCCCAAGCATTCTGAAAAAGTTCTTTTGCTTCTGATTTGAATGCAATTTCAACCCCAACAACATCAGAACCTTTTTCTACAGTTTTCATAATATTATCTAGATTACAGCCCAAACTATTTAATATTTCTAAAGCTCGAGATTTCTCAGTAGATAAACCTAATAAGATATGCTCTGTACCCACAAAGTTATTATTTAGTATTCTCGCTTCTTTTTCAGCAGCCATGATTATCTTTAGTGCTGTTTCTGTAAATTTTTCAAACATTTCTACTTCCTAGTAAAAAAGCCCGACTTACGGGCTTCTTTTAATGGCGGGAACGACGAGGCTCGAACTCGCGACCTCATGCGTGACAGGCATGCGCTCTAACCAAACTGAGCTACGCTCCCATATGTATTTTTCAACTGTCCTACAACTCTTTTATTTATTCTTTGGGCTGTTGACAGGTCTTTCGACATTTTTTATTATAAAATGCTGAAAAAAAATTTGCAATACCTTGTTGAAAAATTTTTTACCGCAAAATAAAAACCCCGTGATTTCTCACGGAGTTCTTTAATTAGTTTATCAAATTAGTCTGTATAAAGTGGAGCTAATTTCTTTGATTGTTGAGGAATTACACCTTCCTCTAATGATTGATATACTCTGTAATCTATTACAGGGAAGCAGTTATCAATACTTTCAATTTCTTTTAACTTAGCGTCGTCAATATTGCCGCTCTCTATCATATCGCAAATCGTTTCAAATCTGTCAACGTGTTCTCTGAACCTGTCTGTTGCATAATCTTTTGCCTGCCATGTTGTAATCAGGAACGGCCAGTCTGAACTTTGCAATAACAAGTTTTCTCTTGCCATTTGATTTAACGCTCTGTGAAGCAGGTTATCCTCAGGAATTTCAGGATATCTGTCTGCAATTCTATTAATACGTTTTTCGCAAGAATGTATGATAGGCCACATCCATTCTGTCAAATGGTTTTGCCATACGTAGAAATGACCGCCCTGTCCCCATGAACTTTCAGGAATTTGAATAGCTTCTGTAGGAGGATGTGCGTGAATATATTCACCTGCTGTCATTCTTTCTACTTCCGGAAGATATGTGTGGAATTTTTTAACTACCTGTTTGATAAATTCAACACCTTCAAACCACCAGTGACCGAATAATTCTGTATCAAATGATACCATTACAAGGCCTTCTTTACCATTGTGAGCTTTTTTATAATCATTCAACAAATGGTAAATCAATGTAGTGTAGTGATCTGAATTTTCATTAACTTTATTTAACGCCAAAACCGGATCATAAAGCATCTTGTCACCCAAATCAGTCTTAGGTGAAGTTATTCGCCAATAATGCATACCTGAATTTGCGTCTTTTCTGTGGAATTCACGGAAACATCCGTCACCCGGATATCCGTCTGCCGCAGACCAAACCTGATAGCCGGCTCTGTCATTTCTGCCCATTACTGCAACCTGGGCATCAGGTAACCAATATGCGGAATATGTGTCATAACCGGTAGCCGGTCTTTCCGGAAGCGGAATATATTCAATATTCCCGTAAACACCTATTACACGTCTGTTGCCTATTGAGTTTCCGCCTTCAATAACGTGGGATTCAGTGAAGAAATATTCTATCCCGTTATTTTGAAGTGTAACTTCAATAGCAGGACGCCAATGTTTTTGTCCGTCTTTACCAACATATTCATAACCTTGTCTGTAAGCACATTCAGGAAGCCAGCAGCCTGTAGCCTTTTTCCCGAAAAGTCTTTTGGTAGTATCAGAACCTACTTTAAATTGTGCATTCAAATTACTGTCAGTTGCCAGCAGCGGAGAAAATCCATGTGTAGCACCGGAAGTAGTGATTTCTATACAGCCTAAATCCTGGTACTTTTTGAATGCACTGATTAAATCCATACCGTATTTATTTACAAATGAATTTTTTATATAGTTGAACCAATCAAAATAATACTTTGCTAAATATTTTAAGTGTTGAGAATGAGGAACATTCGGATCCGGATATCTTTCCAAATCCTTAGAAACTTTTGCAATTCTGGAATCCAGGTATTTGACAAAACCATGTTTAAGGTGTTCGTCATTTAACTGTTCGGCAAGGATAGGCGTAATACCTACCGTCAATTTTGCCTTAATCCCTTCATCGTAAAGCTCGGATATTGCGTTCAATAAAGGAACGTAAGTTTCCGCCATACATTCATAAAGGTTTTCTTCCCCGAAAGGCCACATACCGGCTTTTCTGTAATAAGGAAGGTGGCTGTGTAACATAAATACAAATTGACCTACTGACATTAATGCGCCTCCATATCTCTCTTTTTACTTAAATTATTTTCTTATATAATCAAGTTTCTACATGAAAATATATAACACAAAAGGATAAAAAATATAATCCTATAGAACTAATCCTGGTGAATAAATTTACAAAAGTTAAAATATAAAAAATATATAATTAATGAATATTATAAACAACATAACCAGTGACTTGCAAAAAATCTGAACTTAGTTTATACTAAAGGAAAAAGGAGGATATAAACATGCAAAAGTCAAGTATAGTAAGGAAACACCGGGAGGGGGGTATCTACATCTAAGGTATTACAAGGGTTTGAGCCCATTAGCCATTGCGGCAGATACCTTATTCACATTGTTAGTGAAATTATAAAAAGATATCATTGTACTATTATGGATTGCTTCGCTATCGCTCGCAATGACGCAAAGTGTCATGCGGAAAGCAAACCCGTCATTCTGAGGGCTTTAGCCCGAAGAATCCAAGATGACAGGCAAGGTCATTCTGAGGCTGAAAGCCGAAGAATCTCGAATGAAAAGAGATCCTTCACATTCGTTCAGGATGACAAACCTATACACAGTGGCGGTTCGCCTATACGTCATTGCGATGAGCGAAGCGAAGAAGCAATCCAGGAAAGAGATACTTCGGGCTCCGCCCTCAACTGCCGTATACAGGGTCACACGGCTCATACTTCGCCGGTTCCCTTTGTAAGTATGACGGAAAAAAGACAAAAAGCGGCGTTTACGTTAGCGGAAGTCCTTATTACCCTTGGAATTATCGGCGTTATTGCCGCTATGACTCTTCCTATGCTTATTGCTGATTACCAGAAAAAAGTTGTAGAAACAAAGTTAAAAGTCTTTTATGCAACGATAAATAATGCATTCAGAATGTCACAGGCTGAGCACGGCGGAGTTTATAGTGACTGGATTTTGAGTTCTCATGATTATACTTTTACAGAAATGCGGGAATGGCTTGACGAATACCTGTTTCCATATATGAAACACTTTAATGTAAGTGATTGTATGGGCGAAAATAATTTGGGACATGTTATTTATAAGCAAGAAGGAATTTGTTTTCATATGGCAAACGGTGGATTAGTATGGATGAATATAGATCATAACGGTGGAGATTTAATATATTTTGCAAATGGAAAAATTGAAACAAATACACGTAATCACTTTCAGTTTCAATTGTCAAAAACCGATAAAAATAATGAGTTTATTGAGCCTTATATCCATTATTGGAATGAAGACAATGCAAGTCTGAAGACTCATGGCACGTGGGGCTGTTATAAAGGCTGTACAAACTGTGCCTACTGTACAAAACTTATCCAGCTCAACGGCTGGGAGATTCCGGATGATTACCCGTGGTAGTAAAATGCGGCAGTTCTACAGCTTGATTGTTCTGAATATTGTGTAATATCTGTAATCACCCCAGTATATTACAATTGAAACAAAATTATTATCCAAATCCGTTGTTTCAAGATAGGTTTGCGGGGTTGGCTCACGTTTTGCACTTGGTACAAATTTCCCCATTATATCAAGTAATTTTAAATGAACTTTTTGTGACGGAGCCAGCTTTGCTTTTGGCAGATTGTCATCGTAAAACATCACAGGAACAATTTCTCTGTCGTAAACCGGTATAATATATTTTACTTTCCCGGCTTCTTTAAAAAGTATGTACCAGTTGCCGTCGTGTTCCCGCGGAGTTAAAAGGTAGTAGCCGGGCTGGATTTCTATATCTTTAAAATACAGCGGGCTTGTGAGTCTGAAAAGGGGGTATGGCGACCAGGTTGAATTTCGGGTGTCATAGTATTCTCCGGGATCAATATCGTGGATAAATTTTAGAGTCGGAGCTTCCATATCGCGGTATATCTGCTGGTAATCCACGTCCTTTGCATTTGCCGCCGTACAAGCAATTATTAATCCAAAAATTACAAACCATTTTTTCATACAACTATTTTAATAATATTTATCTTAAAATCAATCCGTTGAATAAATGAAGCTTTGGATATTTATCTATTGATTTTTTGCAAAAAATCATTAAAACAACTTATGCTGCTGGGTAGTAAGTAGTAAATTTGCGGGTTTTTATACTGCAAACAGATGATTTTTGCAAAAAAACAGCGCACTATTTATAAATATCAGTTAAAATATAAATCAGGAGGGCATAAAAGATGTCTAGTTTCTATCCTAACATTAATTTACCAGACAGAATACAGCATACAAAACTTGATACCGGGATTGGAAGTATGCCTTCTGCCCGTATGGAAAGAATGGAAACTCCGGCAACAGGGGATTTTAAGAGTGTATTTTCAGGCTTGGTAGAGAACTTTAATCAGGAATTAAATGCGCCTGATGATTTGTTGAAAGATGTAATGTCAGGAAATACAAACATTGATATTCACGATGTAATGATTGCGATGGCAAAGTCGGAAATTACGGTAAACGTGGCAACACAGGCAGTTGGTAAAGTTATTCAGGCTTATGACAGAGTAACACAAATTCAGGTATAGTTTTTAGTAAAAATTTAACAGACAGACGGGGATGACATGGATTTTCAAAAAATATTAGAGAATAAACCTCTTTTATATGGCATAATAGGCGGTTTGGTACTTGTGCTGGCGCTTTTTATAACAATAGGTATAGTTGCAAGTTCAGGTTCAAAAAATAAAAACGGCACAACCGTTACTGAACAGCCTTTGAAAACGGATGTTGATCTTCTAACAACGGATAATCTTGGTAAAGCTATAGAAATTCAGGCACTTTTAGCCAGATATAATATTGCTGTTTCACGTGCGCTTGACGGTACAAAATCAAGACTGTACCTTAAAGCCGGCGACTGTACTACAGGCGAAAAAAAATGTACAACAGCTCAAAGAGATGAAGCCTTAATTCAAATAGTACAAAGCGGCTTGATGGATCAAAACGTAGGGCTTGAAATTTTTGATAAAGGTGATTTTACATCAACAAAAGAAGATAAAAAAATAAGACTTACCCGTGCAATAAACGGTGAACTTTCAAGGTTAATCAGAAAAATTAAACCAATTGAAAACGCTTCTGTATTTATATCAATTCCTGAGCAGACAATGTTTACGGAAAATCAAAAACCCGTAACAGCTACTGTTCAAATAGTGCTTGCTCCGGGTGAAAAACTTGACCAGTTGAAGGTAAAAGCAATATCTAACCTTTTACTGGGCAGTGTTTCCGGCTTGACAGCAGAAAATATATCAATTACGGATACAAACGGTAATGTTTACCACAGTATTATGAATGCATCTGACGAAATGCTGGCGAAGCTGGAAGAAAATGACAGATATATGCAGCAAAAAGTTATGGTGCAGTTAGACAGGCTTATCGGAAAGGGCAATTATGTTGCAACGGTAAGTACATTTTTACGTCAGGCGCCTGCTGAAAAGTACAGTACAACTTATGACCCTGATAATAAGGCTTCAATAAGCGAACAATCATTTAATGAAGGTTTGGGAGATCAAACTCAGGACAGTAACACAAATACAAATGCTGTAAGTGTTTATCTGCCGAACGGTATGGGTAATGCCAGCGGCAATTCCAGCCAAAACAGAAGCTATAACCGTTCAGCAACAGAAACACAATATGGAGTAAGCAAAACCCAGTTAAACGAATATCTGAAACCCGGAATTGTAGAGGAAATTTCAGTTGCGGTAACATTGGAAAGAAGTGCAATTCCTCCGGAAACAACTCTGGAAGAATTAAAAGAGCTTGTTGCACATGCGGCAAGCCCGAAAGCAAGCCCAGATAATGTTTCAATTGCATTTTCAGATTCTGTTGATCCTTACTTGGCATCAGACAGACCGCCTAATCTTCCGAAACCTGATGAGAGCGGAAATCCTTGGTGGCTTGCGGTTCTCCTCAGCGGTATTGGTTTGGTTATTGTCTTTAAGGCAGTATCAAGCAGAGTTCGTCAAATTCAGGAAGAGAATGCCATTGAAGTTGAAAGACTTCGTCAGAAAGAAGCTGAACAGGATAAAGAAATCGTTGATATCAACGGACGTGCTGCACAGCTTGCAGACAGGCAATCAGAACTTGCACAAGGTTTGCTTGAACAGCAGCAGAGAGCTTATCTCGGCACACGTACACCGGAAGAACTGGCAGGAGCATTGGAAAACTTGTCTTCAAGTATGGAACATACTGACGGCGAAGATACCGGCGATAAAATAAAGAGCTGGATTGAAAACAGTTAAAAAGAGGATAGAAAATGGCTATAGAAGGATTTGATTATAACGCATTTGCGCAAAACCTTGCAGGACAAGCTGCAGAACTTGTGCCTCAGGATTTTAACAATGATCAGAAAGCTTATGTTACAAATACTCTTTTGAATTTTTCAGTTCTTGCAGGAGAGGCGCTTTATAATGATACCGAGTTAGGATTTAATGCTGATCAGGCAGTATTGATTACCCAGATAATTGCGGAATGGGCATTCCATAAATCCGTGGATTTAATACGGTCAGGTATTCCGCAGCAGTTCTGGGATCCTATTATGCAAAAGATAGCATTTACTATCTTCGAAATTGCAAAACAGACATTTAAACAGGGCTTACCGCAGGATCAGATTTTGCAGCTTATAGAGCACCACGTAAAAAAGACTTACCTTGAAAGTATTAAAGAACTAAAAGATAAAGGTTTTATTGATGATGGTTTGATGGAACAGGCTTCCCATCAATCAAATATTGATAATATGATGCAGCAGATGCAGGATGAAGGAGAAGTTCAGCCGGAACAGCAGCCACAGAGTGCGCCGCCGGCAGCACAGCCTCAAGGAAATGTTCCTGCCGCGCAGCAGGCAAATGTGCCGGCTGTACAAGGAAACAGCAGTGTGCCGGTATCTTCAAACGGACGTTATCAGCCGCCTAAACTGCTTAAACTTGTGACTGTTGCGCTTTTGTTAAAACGTATTGACGATGAAGAACAGGTGCAGTCTATTCTTGAATGTTTTGAACAGGAAGATGCCGGAACAGTCATTAAATATATGTATGTTAACGATTTGGAAGACCAGGTTGATCCAACGGTTACTATGAAATTTCTTGATGAAATTGCTGAAAAACTGCCGGAAGCAACAGAAATTAACAAAAAGAAAGTTATACAGAGAGTTAAACAAACAGTTGAATCTATTGGAAGAAATCGTCTGGAACGTAAATTGCAGCTTGAAAGACAGAAGGTTCGCCAATTCGTTTTTAATGCATTAGAAGATGAATATTATAAAAATATTTCCCCAAGGATTGCTAATATTATTGCCACATATATTGAAAGTGGTGTATAATAAAATTAAATCATGATTATAAAAAAGAAACGTTTAAATAAGGCA
This sequence comes from Candidatus Gastranaerophilales bacterium, assembly GCA_944324035.1. Taxonomy (GTDB): domain Bacteria; phylum Cyanobacteriota; class Vampirovibrionia; order Gastranaerophilales; family Gastranaerophilaceae; genus UBA1221. Next base: position 7,814 of record CALUUU010000023.1, on the reverse strand, counting down.
AACGGATTAGGGGATATTCCGCAAGGTCAGTCTGATGCTGAAATGCAATATCAGAGTGATGATAGTTCTTATGCAGAAAATTATGAACAGAATATTGAGCCTGAAAATGTTTCCTATGTCGAAAACTATTCAGAACCGGCTTCATACCCGGAAGAACAAATTACTCCTCCGCCTCCGGCTTCAGTTCCTTCCCCAGCTCCGGTTCAAGCTCAGGAAAATCCTGAAGATGTTGATTTATTTAATCTGGATAATATAGACTTTACCCAAAGGAAAGAACGCCGCAGAGGGGATAGAAGGCGTGGTTTCAGACGTGTAGATGACAGAAATCTTGTGTCGCGCGCAAGAGAAGAAGCTGATTCTATAAGGGAGTCTGCTATGAAAGAGGGGTATCAGGCGGGTTTGGAACAGGCGCAGGATGATGTGCTGCAATTGAGAAATGCCATTGCCCAATTTATGAACGCTCCAAATGAAGTTTACGGTTATATTGCCCCGGATATTTTGGAAATTAGTGTTGATATTGCGCAAAAAATAATTAAAAAAGAAATAGAACAAGATCCGCAGGTACTATTTAGTACAATAGTAGACGTATTAAAGACTCTCTCTAAAGAAGAACCAAAAGTGACACTCCAGGTTAATCCTGCAGAACTGAATGAAGTTAAACAGGCAGTTCCGGAGCTTTTGGATTTAGCGGGGTTGAGTACCAAAGTTGTTGTTCTGCCGGATGAGATGATTAGCGAAGGCGGTTGTGTTGTTACTACTGATAACGGAGTAGTTGATGCAACAATCGAAACCCGAATAAATTTGGTAAGTGAAGCTTTGAGGGAATTGTAATGGCACAGGGCGCAGCAAGTAAATCCAATCCGTTAAGCGAATTATTCCTGGCAGTGTTTGTATTGACACTGTTATTAATCCTGCTTGTTGAAATGCCTAACTGGGTTATTAATTTTTCAATTTGTTTAAATATTACACTCGGAATTGTACTTTTAATGTTCGGGCTGTATGTACAAAAACCTCTTGAATTGTCCTCATTCCCTTCTATTATTCTTCTTGGTACGATGTTTCGTTTGGTTCTTTCTATCGCATCAACAAGGCTGATTTTGGCAAAAGGAGAGGCCGGAGAAGTTATTCACGCGTTCGGAACTTTCGTTACCGGCGGTAACATGGTTGTAGGCGGTGTTATCTTCCTTATTATTACAGTTGTGCAGTTTATGGTAATTACAAAAGGTGCCGAACGTATCGCGGAAGTTTCAGCCAGGTTTGCACTTGATGCGATGCCTGGTAAACAAATGACAATTGACGCAGACTTCAATGCCGGTTTGATTTCACCTGAAGAGGCAACTAAAAGGCGTGATGACTTATCAAGAGAATCAAGCTTGTTCGGTAGTATGGACGGTGCCATGAAGTTCGTAAAAGGTGATACTATTGCGGGTATCATCATTGTGCTTATTAATATTATCGGCGGCTTGTGCGTAGGCTGTTTGATGAACCAGATGCCTATTGCGGATGCGGTTTCTAAATATACTATCTTAACAATCGGTGATGGTCTTGCCTCACAGGTTCCTTCCCTTTTGATGTCAATAGCTGCCGGTATCTTTATGACACGTTCTTCTGCCCAGAGCTCTTCTCTTGGTGCTGATGTTGCCGGTCAGATTATGACAAAACCATATGCCTTGTTCTTTGCGTCAGGATTTTTGGCTTTGCTTGCAGTAACAGGGCCTATTACAGGGCTGCCTTGGTTCCCGTTTACGTTGTTTGCACTTGCACTGGCTGTTGCCGGATTTTCAGTACTTATCAATGCGGATGTCCAATCACAATTGGGGCAGTTGGAAAATGTCCGCCAAAATATGCAGGATCTTGTTAATCCTAACAGAATGTATGAACGCTTAGGGGTTGATGTTTTGAGTTTGCAGGTAGGTTCAAATTTGCTTGTTATTGCGGATCCTGACCAGGAAGGCCAATTGCTTGCGAAAATTGCCGCCTTACGTCAGAGGGTTACTGACGAACTTGGGTATATTTTGCCAAACATAAGAATTATGGACTCATCCGCTCTTGATGCGAATGAATATTTGATTGCTATCCGTGGTAATACTGTTGCAACAGGTTACGTTTATCCCGGAAAGTTAATGGTTATCGCAGATCAGTGGGATGCTGTTAAAAAAGAAGTTCCTGAAGATGCAATTATCGGTATTGACCCTACTTACCAGACACAAGCCTACTGGATTAAGCCGGAAGACGCTAAAACCGCGCGTTCTGTTACCGCTGTTGACAGTACAGACGTTATTGTTACCCACTTGCAGGAATGTGTAAGAAAACACGTTGATGAAGTTATGCAAAAAACAGATGTTCTTAAGCTTATGGAACTTGTACGCTCTCAAGACCCTACACTTGTTAATGACCTTGTGCCGACTATTATTTCAACAAGTGACTTGAGAAAAATCTTCGTTAACCTTATTAGAGAAAAGGTTTCCATCAAAGATATTATGTTTGTTTTTGAAAGACTTTGTGATTATGCAAGATTTTCAAAAGAACCTGATATCTTGTCAGAACGTTTAAGGGCTGCATTAGGGCGTCAAATATGTTTATCAAATGTCAGTGATGATAAAGTCTTGTATGCACTGACACTTTCTCCTGATTGGGAAAAAACATTAGATGACAGCTGCCAGAGAACTGAGCTTGGTACAATGTTTTTGTTGAATCCTATGCAGGTTCAGGAACTTATAGAAACAACGGCAACAACTTTGATGAGAGCACACCAGGCATGCGGAACCCAGCCTGTAATCTTGTGTTCTCCGCGAATTCGCTTGCCTTTGTATCAGCTTCTTGAACGTCATATTCCGACTATTGTTGTAATATCTTATTCGGAACTTATTACGGATATCAAGGTAGAGGCTGTCGACACTATCGGCGACAGTTATACGGTAAGCTAATATGCTAAAAAAGTTTGTTTTATTTTTAATTAAAATTTATCAGTTTTTTTCAAAGTATACACCGCCTGTTTGCAGGTTTACTCCGACCTGTTCAGAATACACACGTCAGGCTATAGAAAAATACGGTCTTTTAAAAGGCAGCTGGCTTGGTATTAAAAGGATTTCAAAATGTCATCCCTGGCATCCCGGCGGATATGACCCCGTGCCGTAAAACGGAAATATTATTAATATTTATAGACAAATGCCTGATGATATGTTACTATAGTTTTATAGGGTAAGTGCCCGTCACTTCCTCCGCACACGCATTTTTACTAAGAAATCGGCGGAAAGGAGGTGAGATTATGATATTAGGCTTTTATTTGGTGTTTGATGTTTTAATTAAAACACTTAAAGAAAAAGCCCCAGAGCTGGAACTCTTGGAGCTTTTTCTAAATTCCTAAAATCATAGGGTACTAAGTGAAGTCCTAAGGAAGCTGCATTCTTTAGGGCTTCCCCCTATATTTACATTATTTACGATTTTGCTTAATTTGTCAAGTTATATGCTATTGCTGTTGTCAAATTCGGAAATATTATTAATATTATAGACAAATATTTGTTGATATGTTACTCTAGTTTTACAGGGTAAGTGCCCGTCACTTTCTCCGCACACGCATTTTTACTAAGAAATCGGCGGAAAGGAGGTGAAAGCATGACCAAAATAATAAAAACCGCTATAACGGTAATTATAACGGTTTTACAAATTATTATGTATTGGTTATAGGGTACTAAGTGAAGTCCTAAGGAAGTCGCTTTCTTTAGGGCTTCCCCCTATATTTACATTATTTACGATTTTGCTTAATTTGTCAAGTTATATGCTATTGCCGTTATTAAATTCGGAAATATTATTAATATTGTAGACAAGTATTTGTTGATGTGTTACTATAGTTTTACAGGGTAGGTGCCCGTCACTTCCACCGCACACGCATTTTTACTAAGAAATCGGCGGAAAGGAGGTGAAGTTATGAGATTATGGACGGAATTCATCGTATATGCTCTTTGTGGCATATACAAAGAAAAAGTCCCAGAACTCGAATTTCTGGAACTTTTCTTAAGTCATTAATCTTATAGGGTACTAAGTGAAGTCCTAAGGAAGCTGCTTTCTTTAGGGCTTCCCCCTATATGAATATTATTTACTGTTTTGTATGATTTGTCAAGTCTTGTTTGGAATTATAAATCCTTATGATGGAAATGTTTTTCTCCGCTTACATAATCTCCTACAATCTGGCCGCAGCCTATGAGTTTGTATTTATAAATCGTCAAACCCTCCAAACCAACCGGGCCTCTAGCGTGGGTTTTATTTGTTGAAATACCTACTTCTGCGCCAAAACCGTATCTGAACCCGTCTGCAAACCTTGTTGAGGCGTTCCAGTAGACTCCTGCAGAATCAACTTTGTTCATAAATTTTTCAGCATTGGTTTTATCTTCGGTAATTATTGCATCCGTATGCCCCGAACCGTAGGTGTTTATATGTTCAATTGCTTCATCAATATTATCTACAAATTTGTATGCAAGAATTTTATCTCCATATTCAAATGACCAGCTTTCAGGATTTGGAATAAGCTTAATTTCTGACAATTCCATTGAGCCCAACAATGCTTCAGTGTTCGGAAAATTTTTGTGTATTAAAAGCGTTTCTACAGAATTGCACGCGCTCGGGTATTGTGTTTTTGCATCTGTCACAACTTTTTGTGCCATAGCTAAATCCGCGCTTTCATCAACAAAAATATGGCAAATCCCGTCTGCGTGTCCGAGAACCGGAATTTTTGTATTTTCTTTTATGTATTTAACGAGTTTATTCCCGCCGCGCGGTATGATAAGGTTAATATATTTGTCGCATTTCAGCATTTCGGCGACATCATCCCGCGAAAACACCTGGTTTAATACATTTTTTGGAAATTCTTCAACTTCCTCTAAAGCAGATGTGATAATCGACATAATTTTCTTGTTCGTATTAATTGATTCTTTTCCGCCTTTAAGGATAACCGCATTTGCTGATTTAATTGCAAGAGAAGAAATCTGCGCAATGACATCAGGTCTTGCCTCAAATATTATCCCCAAAACCCCGATAGGACAAGATACTTTATACAGAGTTAAATCTTGGTCGAGTTCTCTTACCAGTAATTTTTTATTGACAGGATCCGGCAGGTGTGCAATATCGCGAATTCCCTGTACCATGTCCCTAAGTTTGTTTTCGTCAAGCTTTAGCCTGTTGAAAGTGGATTTTGTAAGACTGCCTGCTTCGACGAGAGGTTCTGCGGCTTTCAAGTCCTCTTTATTTGCTTCAAAAATTTCGTCTTTTTTTTCGTCAATTTTATCTGCAATTTTAATTAACGCTTTGTTTTTAATTTCATCAGACAAATCCGCTATTTTAAGGCTTGCCTCTTTTGCTTTCTTTGCAATCTCAACAAAATCCATAATTTCTCCTATAATATAGTTATGTTATCACGGGTTATAATAGCATCGTAATTTTTGAAGCCTAAAATGTCAATGATGTTATCGGAATGTGAGCCGATTAGTTTTTCGCAAGCTTCTGAATTATAGTTTACGATTCCCCTTGCAAACTCGTTATTATTTTCATCAACAATGGATACAACATCGCCTTTATTAAATTCGTTTATTATTTTTATAACACCAATAGGCAGAAGGCTTTTTGTTTCTTTAATAAGAGCTCTTTTGGCTCCGTTGTTAACCATAATTTTCCCTAAAATATTTGTAGCATACCCAATCCAGCGTTTTTTATCTGACAAACCGCCGTTTTGCGGGAGAAACATTGTTCCGTAATCTTCTCCGTTAAATATTTTTTTAATTATATAAGGAACTTTACCGTTTGCAATTAAGACTTTGCCGCCAAATCTGGTGACAAGCTGTGCTGCTTTAAGTTTTGTTCTCATTCCGCCTCTGCCGCCTTCTGACGCGTCTGTTCCGAGAGCATAGATTTCTTCCGTAACTTCCGGAACTTCCCGTATAAGTTTGGCATCAGGATTTGTTTTAGGGTTTTTGTCAAACAGTCCGTCGATGTCAGACAAAATAACCAGCAAATCTGCATCAAGCTCGCTTGCAACAAGGGCTGAAAGCTTGTCATTATCGCTGAAACACACCTGCATATCAGCATATCGCGGTGAAATTTCTATTGTTGATACCGTATCATTTTGATTTATAACAGGGATTACCCCGAGTTCCAAAAGCTTATTTAAAGTTGTTCTGAGGCTTAAGTATCTTGTACGAATAGAGAAATCATCTTCTGTCAAAAGGATTTGCGCTGCAACGAGTCCGTATGTATCAAATCCTGATTCATAAATTGACATAAGTTTGCATTGGCCAATAGCGGCACAGGCTTGCTTTAGAGCAGTTCCCTCCGTACTTTCCAGGTTAAGACGTTTTTTGCCTAAACCCACAGCACCTGAGGTTATTACTATAACTTCTTTGCCGTTATGCACTAAATTTGAAATATCTTCAATAAATGAAAAAATTCTCGGCAGTGACACATGTCCGTCATCACCTCTTAAAATATTTGTCCCAAGTTTGATTACAATACGTTTTGCTTCAATAAATTTCTCTCGTTCCATAATTTTATTCTACTACAAAAAGCAATTTTTTATTATATTATGTTTTAATATAAATATGAACAGTGTAGGGAATAACAGTGCAATTAGTTATAAAGCTGCAAATATCGGAGTCTTAACAGTGCCTGACGGTATTGGTAAGGTTCAGTTATATTCGGATACGGAAGCAGATAAACTGTATCGTGAGATAACAAGCGATATTTATCAAAAACAATCTAAGGTTAACCCCGGCAAAACTTATAAAACTCCAAAACCTGTCTTATTTGTCGGCGGAGCTGCTGCATTAACGTTTCTATTTACAGTCTGCAAAAAGCTGATTAAGAAATAACGGCTTCTATTGCTGATATCATTCCGCCTTCATCTGCAATATTTTTCCCGGCTATATCAAACGCTGTTCCGTGCCCCGGAGAAGTTCTTATTATATCAAGTCCTATTGTCATATTTACTGTTTTATCACCGGCAATGGTTTTTATAGGAATAAGCCCCTGATCATGGTATGCTGCAATATAACAGTCATACGGAACCTTTTGATTATGATTATATGCGTACCCTGCTTTTACGAAAAGCGTGTCCGAAGGAAGAGGATTTGTAATTGAAATACCCATATGACAAAGTTTTTCAACAGCCGGCTGCATAATATTAATTTCTTCATCTCCCAAAATCCCGTTTTCCCCGGCATGCGGATTTAATCCGCATAATGCAAACTTAGGATTTTTTATTTTTAAAGTATCTTTGAAAAACAGATTTAAGTCACTAATCTTTTTTATAATCATATCTTGGGTAAGATTAACATCTCTAAGCGCACAGTGCCTTGTAAGAAGCAAAACTCTGAAATCTTTTGCAGCAAAAAGCATTTCTGCATGCTGCCTGTCATGCGCCAAAAAATGTTCAAGAACTTCTGTCTGTCCGTTATAAAGATGGCCTGCCATATGCATGGCATTTTTTGCCGTTGGTGCGGTTACTATTGCAAAAGGCTTAATTTCACAAGCTTTTTTTAATACCCGGTATGAAAAATCTCCGCTTGTTTTTGTTATGCAGCCCGGTTGTACAGTGCCTTCAAACGGAACTTCAATAATTTCATAATCTTTATCAAGTCTGCCGTAAAAATCCAGTATCTTTTTATTTGATATGAGTAAAATTTTATCAGTATCAAGCTTCAGGCGGTTCAATGCCTTAATAGTAATTTCGGCTCCGATACCGTTTGGATCTCCTGTTGTAATTGCAATCTTAGACATCTTGTAAACCGCCGTGTGTATCAAAATATCTCAAAATATCTATTAATGTA
>CALUUU010000022.1 GCA_944324035.1 Candidatus Gastranaerophilales bacterium | reverse complement strand
AGTTTAACCAAATCTTTAAGGCTTGCTTTTTTGAGTTTTTGCAATGTAAGTTTTACCACATATTCGTGCTGGCCTGTTATTTTGGCGAGTTCAAACGGAGAAAGTTCGGAAGCTTTTGCTTTTAAAACAATCCATCGTCTGAGCATTGTCTGCAGGGTTGAAACTATTTCAAGACAATACTTTTTGTCGAGAAGCTTGCGGTATTCCCTGAGTGCTTTGTCTTTTTCCCCTGCCATAATATAATCAGAGAAGGCAAACAAATCTTCATTGGAAATGCAGTTTTCTTTTACCATTTGAGCATTTACCGTGTTTTCAGGATATGCTGCAAGCTGCAATTTATCAAGTTCCTTGTCAATTAATCTCAGGTTATTTCCTATTTGGCTTACCATAGCCGTGAGCGCATCCTGTGTCATTTTAAGTTTTTTTGATTGTGCCTGTTTTCTTATCCAGCCTTCCAGTTCGGCTGTTTTATACGTCGGGATTGTTGTGCATTCAATATTGTTATATTTAGACAAAAGTTTATAGAATTTTTTTCTGCTGTCCAGTTTTTTGCCTTCATCACGCGGAAGCTGAGCCACAAAAACAATATCAAGGTTCTCCGTGTTATTTTCAAGCGCCTGCGTTATTTCTTTTATTTCTTTATCATCAAAAGTTTTTGAAAAATACTCCAGACAATTAATTACGATTAACATTTTGCCAAACATCATAGGCTGGGTTCTTAAAATAGAAATAAGTTCCGGAAACTTTGGATTGTCATAAGTTTTAAAACTCATTTCAAGAAAATTTTTATCAAGAGAACTTTTTAGTTTTTCGATTTCTTTTTCTATATTAAAATCTTCTTCGCCGTGAATAAAATATATTGCCATACTAATATTATAATACAAACTAAGAAATACTCTGTGCCGGATTTAAAATAAGCTATGCATTTCTTTGGAACCAGCCGGCAAGCTCTTTATGAGGAATGATTTTGTTTATCGGACGGCCATGAGGGCAGGTATAAGGAAGTTTTGTTGTCCTCCATTTTTTTATAATTTCCTGCATCTGCCACATGGAAAGTTTTTGACCGGCTTTGACTGATGCCTTGCAGGCGGTAGTTTTTAATATGTTTTCTTCAAGGTTATCAATATCCCCTTCAATGTTTTCTAATATATCGCTTAGAATTTCTTTAGGGTTAACTTTTGATATCATCTGCGGAACTTTTCGGAATACTAATTCGTTATCAGATGTAAATTCAATTCCAAATCCAAATTTTTCAAATTTATCCATATTTTCTTTAATAAGTTCGGCTTCTGTTGCGGATACAGTCAGAACATCAGATATAAATAACATTTGGGAAGTTACCTGCTTTTCTGCCTGTAGCTTTTCATAATAATATCTTTCCTCCGCAATGTGCTGGTCAACTATCTCTAAACCATCTTCCAGTTCTATGAGAATGTATGTATTTTTATACTGTCCGATAATGGTATCTTCCGGTTCTGCAACAGGTTCTTTTGTTTCAAAGAATTGTATTTGTTCAGTATTATTTGCCGGCTTGTAAATATTTGTCGGAGTATATATAGTAGCCTCTTCACTTACCGACATTTCATCTTTTGATTTGTCGTAGAATACATCAAGAGTTTTTTCTCTTGGCTGAAATTCGATAATATTTTCACTTACTGACGGTATAGGCAGCGGGGCAGATGGATTTTTTATTGTATCTTCTTTGTAATTAGATAACCCGCCGAGTATTCCGGCAATTATAAAGTTGAATATCTGATTTGTGTTTTTATAGCGCACTTCTTTTTTTGTCGGGTGAACATTTATATCTATATCGGCAGGAGGGATTTCAAGATTTAATACGACAAACGGATATTTTCCTCCTGCAATAAGGTTTTTATAAGCTGTATCAATTGCTTTTTGGAAAATCGGGCATTTTACTGTTCGTGAATTTATATAAATATGGTAATCCTTTTTGCTCGAACGTGTAAAATCCGGAGTGCTTACAAAGCCTGAAATTTTTAGTCCTGCAAGTTCATCCGTTTTTAAAACTTCTTTCAGATTGTCAGTTATGCCGGAGGAAAATATTTCTTTTAAATTCCTTTTTAAATCTTGCTGGGCAGTTGTCTTTAATACTGTTTTTCCGTTTTTCTTGAGCTCAAATCCAATTGACGGGTGAATAATGGCAATTGCTTGTACTATTTCCTGTATGTATGAAAATTCGGTGTTAGGGTTGCGCAAAAACTTTAGCCTTGCAGGAATATTGTAAAACAAATCTTTTACTTCCATAATTGTTCCGACTGCACAGCCGGTTTTGACCTGATTTACTTCTGAATTTTCACAAGTTACTTTTGTTCCGTAATCAAAATCTTTTGTGCGTGTGGTGCAGCTTAATTTTGAAATGGAGATAATCGAAGATAAAGCTTCTCCGCGAAATCCCAGAGTTTCAATTGAAAACAAATCCTCATCAGTTGCAATTTTGCTGGTTGCGTGTTTTGAAAAAGCAAGCATAATATCATCCGGATGAATACCTGAACCGTTGTCTGCAACCCGGATGTTACGGCATTCGTTTGTTATCTCAACACTGATTTTTGAAGCCCCTGCATCAACAGAATTTTCAACAAGTTCTTTAACAACAGAAGCAGGTCGTTCTATTACTTCTCCGGCTGCAATCTGGTTTATTAAATGCTTTGATAACTGTTTTATACGAGCCATATTTTCTCCCCTTATTATCTACAATTTACATCAAATAAAATTTCATCTAAATGCTTGATTACAATTTTGAAACATTTCTATAAGATATAAGCGTAGAAAACTATTAACCGGGGAAAGAGGGATAACGTGGCAAGATTGAAATCCAATACTAAATTAAAACCGCTCAAGAAAGCTGATTTACAAGTTGTAAAACCTGTAAAAACCACGAAATACAGTGATATTAATTTAAACGAATGGAAAAATTATGACCACATAAAAACTGATACCCTGTGGGAATTCCCGACCCGGTTGAAAGAAGGCGGGCATTCAAATGAATATCACGGAAACTATATTCCGCAAATTGCCCAGCAGCTTTATGAAAGGTTTACTAAAAAGAATGACATTGTTCTTGATTTGTTTTTTGGTTCAGGAACTTCCGGCATCGAAGCTATAAATATGAACAGACGCTGCATCGGGGTTGAATTAAAAGAGGATTTGGCGGAAAGTGTTTCTGAAAAATTTACGCCGAAGCAGCTTGTAACTGATGTTAATATTATTTGCGCGGACAGTACAACAGAGTTAGCGAAGGAAAAGATTAAAGCAAGGCTTGATATTATGGGGGAAGAAAAAGCTCAGCTTCTTATTCTTCATCCGCCTTATGACGATATTATTAAGTTTTCCGATAAAAAAGAAGATTTATCAAACTGTGCAACGACAGAAGAATTTTATGACCTGTTTGAGCGTGTTGCAAAAAACGGATATGATTTGCTTGAAAAAGGCCGTTTTGCCGCTTTGATTATCGGGGATAAATATGCGAATTCACAGCTTATTCCTCTTGGTTTTGAATGCATGAAGAGGATGAATAATGTCGGATTTATTACAAAATCTATTATTGTAAAAGATATGCAGGGCAATGAACGAGCAAAAGGCAAAACGGCAAATCTCTGGCGCTACAGGGCTCTTGCCGGCGGTTTTTATATCTTTAAGCACGAATATGTAATGCTGTTTCAAAAAGTTTAACCTTACAAAATATGATTCTTTGTGTAAATTTACATATCCTATTTTGTTAAGAATTATTAATTCAGTCTGTTTCCTGATGTTGATTAGGTTCCGCTTGGATTTTTAAATTTAACAGGCAATTTTATGCAAACAAAATACTTTATAAGAATACAAGCAAAATTTGTTTAAGGGGTATTAAGATTTATAGAAAGGAAAGGATTTACGATGGTAAAAATTGGGGAAGTTAAGGGATACGGAACATCTATGTATTATGACCAGCCGGAAGGAAGAAAATTTGAAGCAAAAATTTCTGTAGGCGCAGCGATGCTTAATAATAACAAAAAGAACCATGCTGTAGCTGATATCACAACCGGTTTGTCGGTACCTGTAGGGGAAAGGGCTGCTATAGAAGCAGATGCAAATGTTCAGTTAGGTAAAGAAGTAACTGGCGGCGGCGGCGAGGCAAGATTTGTGTTTGATGCAAATCCAAGATTGTCGATAAATGCCGGTGCCGGCGTTCATTATAATAATTTTGACCAGCAAATGACTCAGCAGCAATATGAGTTTAATTCCGGAAATATGTCAGGCGAAAAACCTTTCTACAAAGATGAATACAGTTTTGCCGGAGAAGGATTAAAATACCATAAGACAAGAGATACGGAACGTACTATATACGGTACTGCCGGTGTTGATTACAAATTATCGGACAAGTTTACTTTATCAGGCGGAGTAGCTCTCGGTAAAAAGCTTATCCAGGGCGAAGAATATGGTACTGTAGAACAAGGTAAATATACTTACGTGGTAAAAGAAGGAGGGTATGAGCAAATTGAGCCCGCTTTACCTGATGAACCTCCTATGTATACTGAAATACCTGCACAAACAGCAACTCAGGAGAAAACTGTAATTCAGCGTAATCTTGTGGAGAATTCGGCATTTACAGGTAACGTTCGTTTAGGTGCATCTTATAATATTACTAAAAATTTACAGGCAGGTGTTATGGGAAGCATCCCTCTTAACAACCAGTCTGACGGATTTGTAGGTGCAAAATTGACACTTAAATTTTAAGATAAATATTAACAAAACAAAAATCCGGGCTGCAATCACCCGGATTTTTTGTTATAAAAAGTTCTTATTCTTCAGAAGGGATATCAACACCGGTTTCGTCGGATGTGGATGTTTCACCCATAGGTATTATGAGTTTTTGCCCGATTGATAATTTATTCGGATTTGTCATATTGTTAGCCTTCATTATACGGTTAACATTTTCGGTAGAATATGTGCCATAGAACCTTCTGACAATTGCATCCATTGTATCGCCGCTTTGTACGGTATATTCTTCATCAGCTTTTTGTTCAACTGCAGTTGTATCTGTTGCTGAGGCGTTGTTTGACGGCAAAAAGTCAAGTTTTGGTGATTTTACTGCCGGTGCAGATACAGACGGCAGCTTGATATTAAATTTAAAATTCGGATGGAAATCGCTTAGACTTATGCCTATTAAGGCTGATACAATAAGCGTCGTAACCACTCCTGCTGCAAAACCTATACCAAGATAAACAATCGGTGATCTTTCAACCTTTGGCATTCTAAAATTCTGCCATAAAAGGTCAAGTTCTTTTTCTTTGTTTGGTCTTACATAAACTTCCGGAGTTCCGTCTTCCTGTGGTTCAACATTTACGCTGCTGCTATTTATATTGCTGCCGGATTTCAGATTTTTATTTTTAAGTTTTGAAAGTGCTTCTAACACGGCTATTTTCTCCTTTGATAAATTTGATCTTCTTATAGTTGAACTTTTCATCGTATCATACCCCAATCGTAGTTAATCTTCTTGGCAGTAGTCTATCATGAGTTTTGAACTCACGCAAGCAAATGTTAATTTAAGTGAAGATAACTGGCTTTCATTTTTCTTGATTGTTGAAAATTTCTATGTTCATGGGATAATTTTAGTAAAGCTAAGTTATAAATAGCAGAAGTACACAATTATTATAAAAGGAAAAACAAAATGGCTAGAAAAACTCCATTAGAAAAAATCAGAAACATTGGTATTGCCGCTCACATTGATGCCGGTAAAACCACTACGACCGAACGTATTTTGTTTTACACAGGTAAAACTCATAAAATCGGTGAAGTTCACGATGGTGCTGCCGTAACTGACTTTATGGAACAGGAAAGAGAAAGAGGTATCACTATTCAGTCTGCTGCCGTTACAGCAGCTTGGAAAGGTCACCAGATTAACATTATTGACACACCAGGACACGTTGACTTTACAATTGAAGTTGAACGTTCTTTGAGAGTATTAGACGGTGTTGTTGCAGTTTTCTGTGCTGTAGGCGGTGTTCAATCTCAATCTGAAACAGTTTGGAGACAAGCTAACAGATACGAAGTTCCGCGTATGGTATTCGTTAACAAAATGGACAGAACCGGTGCAAACTTCTACCGTGTAGTTGACCAAATCAGAAACAGATTAGGTGCAAATGCTCATCCGATAAGACTTCCTATCGGTGCTGAAGATAAATTTACAGGTTTGATTGATTTGTTTACAATGAAAGCTGAAATTTATACAAATGATTTGGGTACAGATATCAGAGAAGAAGATATTCCTGCAGATATGCTGGAAGAAGCTAAAAAATACAGAGAAGCATTAGTTGAAGCAATTGCCGAAACTGATGATGACCTTATGATGAAATATCTTGAAGGTGAAGAAATCACTGTTGACGAATTGAAAAAAGGTTTGAGAAAAGCGGTTTGCGATAACAAAATCGTTCCTGTTACCTGCGGTACTGCTTTCAAAAACAAAGGTGTTCAGTTACTTCTTGATTCAATCGTAGAATTGATGCCTTCTCCTGTAGATGTAAAAGCTATCGAAGGTGAATTGGAAGACGGTACAAAAGTTGAAAGACATTCTTCTGATGAAGAACCGTTCTCAGCTCTTGCATTTAAAGTTATGACAGACCCTTATGTAGGCCGTTTAACTTTCTTGAGAATATATTCAGGAAAATTAACTTCAGGTTCTTATGTTCTTAATGCTACTAACGGCAAGAAAGAACGTATTTCAAGATTGGTTCAAATGTATGCTGATCAAAGAATTGAAGAAGAAGAAGTTTACGCAGGCGATATCTGTGCGGCTGTAGGGTTGAAAGATACAACTACAGGTGATACTCTTTGTGATGAAAAATCACCTATCATTTTGGAAAAAATGGTATTCCCTGAGCCTGTAATTTCTGTTGCTATCGAACCTAAAACAAAAGCAGACCAGGATAAAATGGGTATTGCTCTTCAAAAACTTGCAGAAGAAGATCCTTCATTCCGCGTTAAATCTGATACAGAAACAGGTCAGACAATTATTTCCGGTATGGGTGAGCTTCACCTTGATATCATCGTTGACCGTTTGCTTAGAGAATTCAAAGTAGACGCTAACGTTGGTAAACCGCAGGTTGCTTACCGTGAAACTATCAGAGGAAACGCTGATCAGGATTCTAAATTCATCCGTCAGTCAGGTGGTAAAGGTCAATACGGTCACGTTAAGATTAAGATTTCTCCGGCTGAAGAAAATGCAGGATTTGTATTTGAAAACAAAATCGTCGGTGGTGCTATTCCGAAAGAATACATCGAACCTGCAAGAAAAGGTATGGAAGAAGCTCTTGAAGGCGGTATCTTAGCAGGATTCCCTATGATAGATGTTAAAGTTGAACTTTACGATGGTTCTTACCACGAAGTCGACTCTTCAGAAATGGCATTTAAGATTGCCGGTTCTATGGCTATCAAAGAAGGCTGCCGCAAAGCAAAACCTTGTATTCTTGAACCGATGATGAAAGTTGAAATCGAAGTTCCGGAAGAAAACACCGGTGATATTATTGGTGATATTTCATCAAGAAGAGGCCGTGTTGAAGGTATGGAAATCATCGAAGGAACAGGTATCCAAAAGATTAATGCAATTGTTCCTTTGGCTGAAATGTTCGGTTATGCAACTGATATCAGATCAAAAACACAGGGCAGAGGTACTTTCTCAATGGAATTCAAATGCTATGAGCAGGTTCCTGCTAATATCGAAAAAGAAATTATTGAAAAATCAGGCGTTGCAGCTAAAGAATAATAATTTCTCATACATATACTTTAAGAACCGTCCTTTTGGACGGTTCTTTTATTTAAACAGGTTTTGTGTAACCTGTTTTTTATTTATAATTTTTTACGAAATCAGAAATGGCAAATGCATCTATTGTGCCGATAACTATTTCAAAATCTTCAAGTTCTTCTTCCAATTCTTCTTTCATATGAGCAAGAAGTCCCGGTATAATTATCTTTCGATTTTTTACTCTGCTTGCAAAATTCCATTTTTTTAAAGTTTTTGCAACCATTTTTGCCGTGAATTTTTCTGCTGACCAGGCTGTTAAAACACTCATACCGTCAGCCGGTGTTACGATTAGGTAAGATGGAACCGGCAGGTTTTCCAGCTCATTTGCTACAGCAAAGAATGTCAGTGCAAAATTTGTTGTCATAAATATTAGAGAATTTTCATCAGGATTATTGAATTCGTATATTTTTGCTTCAACCTGTAACGGTTTTTGCGGGTCAGTGAAAATATTCTGCCTAAGTGTCATAAGCGTTGTAAAAAGGGCTTCATCAAAGGTTTCAAATACAAGCATATTCGTGTATTTGCATATGTAAAACGAAGCTTTGGCACAAAGCTGCTGCAGCGTGTCACATCCGTGCATTATGACGCATACAGGATTGCTGAATTTTTCATCTTTTTCTTTAACCGCTTTGTTTCTTATATTTATAAGTTCCTGTGCAGTATTAGTGAAAGTTTTATCATTAATTTTTATCATTTCAAGATTTGAAAATTCGTCATATGAGATAGTATTTACCTTTTCTGCATCTTTTGGCACAAAGTCTTTTGTTATAATTAAATCAACTTTCAATGTTTCATTTACACGTGTAATTTTGAAATTTTTGACGCGTTCAAGTTCTTCCTGTGAGCTTACGATAACTGCAATAGCGGTTTTGTTTACAAAAGTTTTTTCGTGTCTGTAAAGAACATTTTCACCGCCGATTTTTAAGTTATTGATTTCAATAGTTTTTTGAGGTTGTTTTGAGGCATCAGTGTAGAGTTTATTTAACTCTTCCGGAATATAAGGGCAAGCATTTAAATCAGCCTGGTGTTTTGCAAGTTTAAGCGCATAAGCCATACACGTGGGAAAGCCGCACTTTTTGCAGTTGGAATTTTCCTTCTTTTTGGCTGCCGGTAAATATTTAAAAATTTGCAAGCCTGATAATTCCATTATGCTAACCCTTTCATTATACTTATATTTGGCGGATAGTTCATTACAATAATATTTGCACCTGATGCCATAACCGCACTTGCCGAAGCAAGTTCAAAATTTTCTGCGCGTTCTTCAAGTTTTCCAAAACTGTCAGGAAAGTTGGAAGTTTTTGCTTCCTTGGTTTTTAAAGATTCCTCACAGGCAAAACTTATCAAAGGCATATTAAGATACTTGTCGCCGTTGAGCCCCTCCTGTTTGATTTTTTCCATAATACTGTAGCCGTATTCCAGTCCGTAACCGAGGCCTCCGATATCTGTATCTATAAGAATTTTGTTTAAATCAAGCCCCATATCTTTTGAAAGTATATTCAGCTCTTTGGCAAGGTTTATATCAATAGGACTTTTAAGAACGAGTATATGATTGCCTTTTATAACTTCCGGAACTATTTTCTTATAAGTAGTGTCATTTGCAAAGGATATAATTGCCGGCGTTTTTAATACGTTCATCAGTGCAGGCAGCAGTTCTGTATCTATACTGTTATTATTTATTCCCTGAATCATAAGAGGTTTGGTAATTAAGGGCAAAATATCTTCTAAAAGGTTTACGGCTTTTGGTATTTGTGTGTTTGTTTCTATATTAAACTTAAGCCCTATTATGTCCGCATCGCTTTTTTGAGCTTTATTGATTATTTCTTTTTTAGAAGTTGTCTTATAATAATTTTTAACTATATCAAAATTCTCATCGGGGTTGAATATTGAAACATTGAGTACATAAACGGGATTAAAAATCGGGAAAGAGGTTTCTCCCCCGATTTTTAAGTTGTTAAATTCTATTGTTCTGACTGAATTAGGCTTGTCGTTCACTTTTTACCCTATTCATAATTTCTTCAAATTCTTTTTCGTCAATAGTTTCTTTTTCAAGCAGCTCTCTTGAAATAGCTTCAAGCATATCTCTGTTTTGGGTTAAAAGTTCTTTTGCAAGAGCATATCTTTCATCGACAATTTGTTTTATTTCAGTGTCAATTTCGTATGCAACTTGTTCGGAATAATCTCTCTGGTGCCCGAAATCTCTTCCCATAAACACATTTTCTTCGTTTTTGCCGTAAGCCATTGTTCCGAGTTTTTCTGACATACCCCAGGCTGTAACCATTTTTCTTGCGATGTTTGTTACGTTGATTAAATCTTGGGAAGCACCTGTGCTTACTTTATCTGCGCCGTATACAATTTCTTCTGCCGCACGTCCGCCAAGGGATACCGTAATTTTGGCAAGAAGTTTAGCTTTGCTTACGTGAACTTTTTCATCCTTAGGTCTTGTCCAGGTAACACCGAGTGCCATACCTCGAGGAATAATTGATACTTTATGCAGTTCGTTTGCATCTTTTAGTAATTTGTCAATCAAAGCGTGTCCGACTTCATGATAAGATGTAAGTTCTTTATCTTCATCTGTCAGAACTCTGCTTTTCTTTTCAACGCCGGCAATTACTCTGTCGATTGAATTATCAATGTCTTCCATTGATATTTTGTTCTGGTTGTTTCTTGCAGCAAGAAGCGCAGATTCATTCAATAAATTCTGCAGGTCTGCTCCGGTAAATCCAGGAGTTCTTTTTGCAAGAACTTTTAAATCAACATCCGGTTCAAGCTGTTTATTTTTTGCGTGAACTTTTAGAATTTCTTCTCTGCCTTTTACGTCCGGTGCGTTAATATAAATTTGTCTGTCAAATCTTCCCGGTCTTAAAAGTGCATTATCTAAAATGTCAGGTCTGTTTGTAGCCGCAATAACAATGATATTTGTGTTTTCATCAAATCCGTCCATTTCAACAAGGAGTTGGTTCAATGTTTGTTCACGCTCATCGTGTCCGCCGCCTAAACCGGCACCGCGCTGGCGTCCAACAGCATCAATTTCATCTATAAATATTATGCAAGGCTGGTGTTTTTTTGCCTGTTCAAATAAATCTCTTACACGGCTTGCACCAACGCCGACAAACATTTCAACAAAGTCAGAGCCGCTGATTGAGAAAAACGGAACGCCTGCTTCTCCTGCAACAGCTTTTGCCATCAAAGTTTTACCTGTTCCCGGAGGGCCTACAAGAAGTACCCCTTTAGGAATTCTGGCGCCGAGTTTGACATACTTTTCGCCGTTTTTTAGGAAATCTACAATTTCTTCAAGTTCTTTCTTTTCTTCGTCTATCCCGGCAACATCTTTGAATGTAGTTTTTACTTTGCTGTCAAGAAGCATTTTAGCTTTGCTTTTACCAAAGCTCATTGCCTGTGAGCCGCCGGCCTGCAGACTTTTTGCGAGGATAATTATAAATATGATAAACATCAGCGGTAAGATAAGACTTCCTAAGATGCCGAGCATTTGGCTTGATTCAGATGGTTTTTTTACTGCAATTTCAACATTAGCTTTTTCAAGTCTGCTCATAAGATTAGGGTCGCTTGGAGTAAGTACCTTGTATTGAACTAGCGGAGCTTTTTTTTCTACAGCAAACGGACTTGGCGGCACTTCTGCCGATTTATTTTCTGTTTTTGGCTGTTCTTTTGGTATTGCAATCAGGAATTCATCAGCTTTTTGTATGCTTTTAAATTCACCTTTGTCAAGCTTTTGCAGAAAATCGGAATAAGATATTTCCGAAGTATTTGTTGCAGGCCCGGACATAAATACCGACGAAATAAATACCAATGCTACTATTGCCAATACAATATACATACCCGCTGACTGATTTTTATTCATATTTTCCCTCTCTATTATCTAGTGATTACAATTATTATAACATAAAACATATTTTATGTTATAATCAGTATTATGAAAAAGTATTCTATAGGAATTGACCTTGGCGGAACGAAGATTTTAACGGCTCTTGTGGATAGGAGTTCAGGGAAAGTTGTTCATTTTGTTAAGAAAAAAATAAAACAGGAAAAAGGTGCTGAAAATATTATTAACAAAATGATATGCAGTATAAACGAGCTTTTTGATGAGTGCAAAGTTGATATTAAAGAGGTTCAAGCTCTCGGAGTTGCGGCAGCAGGCCAGATAGACAGGACTCACGGGATAATTTTAGGCGCGCCTAATCTGGAATGCTTTGATTTAAATATTCGTGAGATTTTAGAGGGAGAATTTAATCTTCCTGTTTATCTAGCAAATGATGTTGAAGCTGCAACGCTTGGGGAATTGAAATTCGGGGCAGGAAAGGGTGTTGACGATTTGGTTTGTGTTTTTGTCGGCACAGGTGTCGGCTCTTGTATAGTGAAAGACGGTAAAATCATAAGGGGAGCGACAGGGACTGCCGGTGAAATAGGACATATAATTGTGGATTTAAACGGACGCCAATGCGGCTGCGGGGCTCACGGATGTCTTGAAGCTTATGCCTCGCGTTCTGCAATCGAAAAAAGAATAGAAGGGTCTTTAAAAAAGGGGCGCCATTCGGTTATTCTTGATTATTTGGAAGAAGGAAAATCTATTACATCAAGTATGATAAGAAAGTCAATTGAACGCGGGGATGAGCTTGTTACTCATTGTGTGGATGAGGCTTCCGAATATCTTTCCGGCGGACTTGCGAGTGTTATTAATCTTATTAATCCGAAACTTATTATTCTTGGCGGCGGTTTGATTGAGGCTGTTGACTATTTTTATCAAAAAACTGTCAAAGATGCAAAACTTAAGTGTCTGCCTGTTCCCGCAACAAAAATAGAGTTCAAAAAAACTGCTCTAGGCGATTTTTCAGGGGTTATAGGGGCAGCTTATCTTGATGAATAATGGTTATTATTTTTTAACAATCTGCCAAAATTTCTCAAAAATAGTGTATAATATAAAAGTCTATTTAAGTAGTTTGACAGGTCACAATGGGATTCTTTGATAAATTTAATGAAATCAGAAAGAAAATTTCCGAGGTAGAAAATAATATTTACCTCGGGAAACAGGATTTCCTGGAAATTTATGAGAGAAATTTGCAGTTAGAAAAAGAAATTGAAGAAAGAACGCATGAGCTTAATATTGCAAACAAGAGAATGCTTACCCTGCAGCATATCTGGGATATGATGAATTCTTCAAAACCTCTTACTAATGTTCTTGAAACAATTGTTAACAGTATTCAGGGCGAACTTGGCTATGTCCACAGTTCAATTATGAGAAAACAAAAGGACGAAGAAGGTGAATACCTTTCTGTTGTCGCAGAAGCTGTAAATCAGACTATAAAAAGGGCTGACGATATATTGCAGACTCCTATTCAGGCAAGACGACTCGCTTACACAAAAGACGGAATGTTTGCAGAAGCACTTGAAGAAAAAAAGATTATTCAGTCAAAAGATATTGCGGCATCGCTGCATGCAATTATGCCGGATGTTGAACAGAGGGTCATAGATGAAGTGTTGACTGATAAATCAATCCGTTCGATTATTGTTATTCCTCTGTATACCAGAGAAAAACCGTTCGGGCTTTTTTGTGTGTTCTCCTCCCGTGAGGAGCTCGCTGAATCCGAAACAGATTTCCTTTCAATGTTTGCACAGCAGATTGAACTTGCAATAACGATTGCAGATTTGTTCGAGAAAGTTAAAGAGCAGGCTATAACAGATGGTATGACCGGATTATATAACAGACGCTATTTTGAAGAGTATCTCAAAAAAGAAGTCACAAGAGCAAAGCGTATTAATCAGCCGTTTAGTATAATAGGAATTGACCTTGATTTTCTCAAAAAAATTAACGATAAATACGGGCATGCATACGGGGATTTGGCTATTAAATCAATTGCAAATGTGCTTATGTCAAACGCACGTTCCATTGATACCGCAGCAAGAATGGGCGGCGAAGAATTTAATATCATTCTGCCCGGTGTAACATCTGAAGGTGCTATGGTTGCGGCAGAAAGAATCCGCAAGGCTATTGAAAATACAGAACTCGATACTATAGGACACATTACTGCAAGTATCGGGGTCGCAACGTTTCTTGAGCATTCGGATAATATTGAAGATATTCTTGAACTTACGGATCAGGCAATGTATCTGTCAAAACGCAACGGAAGAAATCAGGTTACACTCGCAAAACCTATTGACGAAACCTCATGGCAGGAGCTTGCGGTTAGTGCATTCCTGGATATATTAAATAAGCGCAGAATTCCGCTTGCCGAAAATTTTAAGCAGAATTTGTCAAATAAACTTATAGGCAGCAGCTCCCAGAGCGAAGTTTTGTATTCGGTAGCGGATTTGTTGACACAGACTTATAATCCGCTTCATAAACAAGGTGTTGTTAAATCAAAAGTTCTTACTGCAGTCAGCCTTGCGAAACGCTTTGATTTGCCTAAAGAAGAAATAGATAACTTAAAAATTGCGATGCTTCTTTATGATATCGGGAATTTACTTGTGCCTCAGGATATTTTTAAGAAGACTGCCCCGCTTACTGATGATGAGCGTAATATGATAAAAGAACATCCTGTTATAGCAGCTAAAAAGATTTTAACCCCTATATCATATATTCAGGACGTTATTCCGATTGTCGAGTATCATCACGAAAACTGGGACGGCAGCGGTTATCCGGCAAAATTGTCAAAGAATGAAATCCCTATGACTTCCCAGATAGTTCTTATCGTGGATGCGTATTATGCGTTGACAGAACAGCGCCCGTACAGAGATAAACTCACTCCGGAACAGGCGCTTGAAGAAATAAGAAAAGAATCCGGTAAAAAATGGAATTCGGCATTGGTAAATGAATTTACGGCTCTTATAGAAAATGATTTGAAATAACCATGAAAGAAAGAGATTTTATAAATATTATAAAAAATACCTTAAACTCGAAATATATCGGAGATGATTGCGCGTATTTACCTGAATTTGGGATTGTTGTTACACAGGACAGCCTCGTTGAAGGAGTTCATTTTTTAAGAGAATTTGCAACTCCTTATCAAATAGGGTTTAAATCTGCCGCAGTAAATATTTCAGATGTTTGTGCAAGCGGCGCCGAACCAAAGTATTTAACTTCCGCGATTTCTCTGCCGGATGATGTTGATGAGGGTTTTATAAAAGAATTTTACAGAGGAATGAAGGATGGGGCCTGCGGTGCTGAAATTGTCGGCGGGGATATTACAGGGGCGGATAAAATTTATATTTCTGTAACGGCAATAGGTTCCACTGCCGGCCGAAGGATAGCTTCCAGGAAAAATGCAAAACCAGGGCAAAAAGTTGTTGTATCAGGTAATCACGGTTCCTCTGCTGCCGGATTAAAACTGCTTTTAAACGGAAAAGATACAAACAGTAACTTGATTAAATCCCATCTTATGCCGGAAGTTCAATTTGAATTTTCAAAGAAAATTGCAACTGTAATAAATGAAGATTACGCTATGATGGATACCTCTGACGGTTTGATGGACGCTTTATCTGCTATTGCAGACGAGAGCGGAGTTATGCTTGAGGTTGATTTTGATAAAATACCTCATAATAAAGAGCTTGAAGATTTTGATAACTGGAAGGAACTGGTGCTGTTCGGCGGAGAAGATTACGGACTCGTTGCAACAGCTGACAAAGCTTACGGCGGAACAGTTATAGGGAGTGTGAAAGCCGGTTCGGGGGTGAAAGTTAATTATAAAAATTCTTCAATAATATATTCAAAAGAGGATGTAGAAAAAAATTTATTTAAACATTTTAAGGAGTGATTATGACTACAAACGCAATAATAACAGCCGGAGGAAATTCCTCAAGGTTTGGAAATAAAAATAAGCTTTTGGAAAAAATAAACGGAATAGAAGTTATTAAATATACAGTGGATGCTTTCAGGTATGCAAAAATTGATAAGATTATTGTTTGTGCAAATCGTTCAATAATCGCTGATTTGGAAAATTTGTTTTCGAATTATGAAAATGTGGTAATAATCGAAGGCGGAAATACAAGACAGCAATCTGTTTATAACGGTTTAAAATATGAAAAATGCGACTATGTGCTTATACACGATGGAGCCAGACCGATTATTACAACGGAAATTATAAATATTTGTGCTGAAATGGTTAAAGAAATTAAAGCACTTTCTGTAATGACTAAAACTATAGACACAATAAAAGAAGTTGAGAACGGCAGGATTGTTCGGACAATTGATCGTTCAAAACTGTATAATACCCAAACTCCTCAGGCGTTTGAATATGACTTAATCTTGAAGGCTCATCAAAAGTTTGAAGGTAAAAATTTTACGGATGATGCAGGCATGCTGGAAGAGCTTGGCGAAACTGTTTACGTTATAGATGGCAGCTACAGAAATATAAAAATTACGACGCAGAGCGATATTGAATTAGCAAAAGTTTATTTAACCCAGATATAATATTAATTTATGTAAACATATTGGCAGGTAAATAGCAAAAATATTTTTTTCAGGCGTTAAGATAGTATAATAAAAAGGAACCGCAAGGAGAAAATATGGACGTAAAAAGAATTGAAAGTGTAGCTATTCCAACAGCAATTGCAGGTGCAGGCGCAGGTGCTGCAGGTTTTTTAGCTGCCCGTGCATTTAAAGATGGTCAAATGACAGATAAATTTGTAAGATATGTTGCAGATGGTCTTGAAAATAACGATAAAAAGTTAATCAAAACAGCGGATAAACTTGATAAAATTAACCCGTTTATAACTGATGAAGAAATCGTAAAATTGAACGGTGACAGAAATAAAGTTCTTGCTTTTGCAGACAAAAAATTAAAAGCAGCTAACGCCGCATTAGAAAAATTTGCGAAAAAACACGCAAAAGCGCTGGGTATTGTTCCTGAAGAAGGACAATCTCTATCAGATGCAGTTAAGGCATTCCTTAAAGACAAAGATGCTGCTGCAGTGAAAGAAATATTCCTGCCGGAAAGCCAAAGAAATCTTCTTGAAAACAGTGGTGATTATAAAAAAGCACTAAAAGAAGAATTTGCAGAAGTTTTTGATGCTTCAACCAAAAAATTCAAGAAAGGTGAAGCTTTTGATGAAAGCGCAAAATTCTTCAAACGTGCAGCTTTGAATATGAAATTGAAACAGGCAGGTGTTTTTGCCGGAATCGCATCTGGTATTGCACTTGTAAGTTCGGCAATTGCGTCAAAGATTTCAAATAACTAATAGCAAATAATTATACAGTTAAAATAAATTCCAAAAGAAGAAATGAAAGAAACAGCCTTCTGATAAAACGGGAGGCTGTCTTTTTATAGTATATAAGTAAAAGGAGAAAATTATTCTTCATTAAATATTGACGGGTTATATGTCGTAATATTTCTAAGATCTTCCGGAGAAAAGATTGTTTTGCAGTTCATTTCAACAATGTTGTTGACAGAATTGCTTTCATTCTTTTCCTGCATCCTGAATTCTTGCCAGTAATTTTTGCCAAGATCAGGTGTCCCTTGTTGATACTCATTGAAATTTCCCATACGATAATCCTTATTAACATGGTTTTATATCGTCAAAAAACAGAAATTTCTTTAGTTATTTTGAATAGAAAGTTACAAAACTTAAACAAGTCCCTCTTTTAAAGCTTTCACCGCGGCTTGTGTCCTGTCATCTACTACCAGTTTTTGAATGATATTACATACATGAGCTTTTGCCGTGTGTTCTGATATAGTGAGTTCCTGTGCGATTTCATTATTTGATTTGCCGTCTACGACAAGTTTTAGAACTTCGTACTCTCTTTGGGTTAAATTTGCGTGCTGCTCTTTAAACATAGCTCTGGACATGTGCCTAGGAGGAATTACACCGCAATTTTTATCCCGTAAAATTGGTACAACCTGCGGATCCAGCCACATTGCCCCATCTTTAACCGTTTTAATTATCATTTTTAAAATTTCAATATTTATATCTTTCATCACATAGGCTCGTGCGCCGGCATGGAGTGAATCCATAACTTCCTGCTCGGAAAGGTGTGAAGTAAGAATGATAATTTTTGCCTGTGGAGATGTTTCAATTATTTTTTTTGCGGCTTCTATTCCTGTAATATCAGGTAATCCGATGTCCATTAATACTACATCCGGATGGGATATTTTGTAGTTGTCTACAGCTTCTTTGCCCGTCTGTGCTTCTGATATTACCTCGAGTTCTTTGTGTTCTTCAAATAATGACTTTAGTCCGACACGCATTAGTTTATGATCTTCTACCAATAATATTCTGACCGGTGATATCTCCATATCTCCTCCTGATTTTTTATTGCCATTTAATTTATAAAATAGAATTATTTCGATTTAATCGTCCTTAAAAATTTTTGGGGGCACTATATTGTCTATGTAATATTCAGAAGTAAAATTTGATATAAAAAGATAATTTTTGTGGATAGTTAAAGTAATTCAAGCATAATCCGGGAAATCTCGTTTACACACTCCATGTTGTGACAACGCAGCGCATTTACTCCTTCCCCTGCTTGGGGAAGGTTGGGATGGGGAGTTATATCAACAGAAAAAATATTTTTCGCCATTCTGCGGCTGAAAGCCGAAGAATCTCCTGTAAAAAGAGATCCTTCGCATTCGCTCAGGATTGTATATGTTACGTAATTCGATGACAAAAATTGTTACAAAGTTTACTCATTTTTATCTAATTTTTCCTTACATAG
>CALUUU010000021.1 GCA_944324035.1 Candidatus Gastranaerophilales bacterium | reverse complement strand
TATAATAGTTGTTTTAATTTTATGGAGGATATATCAAATGTTAAAACCTGAAAACACTAATAACAGCAGTATTCTCCAGGGGGGGGGGGGCTAGGCTCTCCGCAACTGGAGAGAGTTTCAGCCTTTTAGACCCATTTAAAAACCGGCATTGCAATTTTCCGGATTGCTTCACGTCCGCTTGCTATGACGTAAAATGTTATGCGCAAGGCAAATCCGTCATTCTGCGTGGCGGCTCCGAAGAATCTCAAGAAAAGAGATACTTCGGGCTTCGCCCTCAGTATGACGAAAAAAGACAAAAAGCGGCGTTTACCTTAGCGGAAGTCCTTATCACACTTGGGATTATCGGAGTAGTTGCAGCTATGACATTACCTATGCTAATAGCTAAATACCAGGAAAAAGTCCTGGTAACTGCCGCCAAAAAAGGATATTCCGTAGCTGTTAACACAGTTACGCGCTGGAATGCAGCTAATGAAATAGTTGGGGACTCATATAACTTTTTTGCTACCGGCGGCTCCAGCAATGATTGGAGCAGTCGTACTGTTGTAACAAAAGAACTGGCAAAATATCTAAAGATTGTACAGGTCTGTGACAGCTCAAACAATATTAAAAATTGCGGCGGAAAATACACGGTAAAACAATATAAAAAGTTGAACAACGGGCAAGGCGGTACAAAAGAAGAAACTTATATGAATTATTTTAGAATTGTACTTGCAGACGGAAGTTTTATTGCTCCTCAAAGTGAAGTTACAGACGACGGAATGTGTAAACATACATTTTGGAGCAATGCTACAGATTCTAACGGCTTTTATATTCCTGATACATCAGGAAACTCGCCTACAGGCTTTCAGGGAGAATACAAGAGCTCAGATAACTGCGGATATATACATATTGACACTAACGGGCTGAAAGGACCAAATCAGGTCGGAAAAGATTACTTTAGAATTAGTTTTAGCAAGGCCGGGAAACCAAATTCATCTAGCAATAGCATTGGAAATCTTGATTATGTTTTAAAATATGATAAACTCATTGAAACTGAGGACTATACACCACAAGAATCAGGGGCGTTTACCCAATAATATTTATTCATATCTTAGGGCATCAATCGGATTAAGCAGGGATGCTTTGTATGCCGGGTAATACCCGAATAAAACTCCTATTGCGCCCGAAAAGCCGAGTGCCAATGCTATAGAAAATCCTGAGATTGAAATACTCATGGTTGAAAACAATTCTATGGATTTTGCGCCGAGAACCCCGATTACAACACCTATTATACCGCCTATAATAGAAAGCAAAAACGATTCAATCAAAAATTGAACCCGGATATCCGTAGCTTTTGCCCCGATTGCCATTCTTATACCTATTTCTTTTGTTCTTTCGGTAACTGATACAAGCATAATATTCATAATGCCGATACCGCCGACTAACAGTGATACAGAGGCAATTGCCCCCAGCAATACAGACATTGTCTGTGCGGAAGATTTAATTGTTTCCTGCATTTCTGCAAGGTTTCTTATCTCAAAATCGTCATCCTGATTTTTTCCTATATGATGCCTTGTTCGAAGAAGGTCTGCGATATCTTCCTGCGCTACATTAAGCAATTCCGAACTTGAAGCTTTAACGTTAATCATTTTAATCGAACCCGGGAATTCAGTCCCAAAAACTTTTTTCTGGGCGGTAGTAATCGGGATGAACACCAAATCATCCTGATCCATACCCATGCCGCTTTGACCTTTTGTTTTTAGTAAACCGATAATTTTAAAAGGAACATTTCCGATACGCATAGTTTTATTTATAGGATCAACATCTCCAAACAATTCCGTAGCAACTGTATTCCCGATAATTGCAACTTTTGAACTGTTTTGAATATCTTCCTTACCCATATTTCTACCGCTCAAAATCTCATAATTTCTTATAAAAAGGTAAGCCCCGGTTGTTCCGCCAATAGTTGTTGACCAGTTTTGGTTTCCGTAAGTAAGCTGCTGTGTTCCTGATGAATAAGGCGCAACTGCGAGAATACCGCGGCAGGATTGCGGAATAGCTTCGGCATCCTTGAGTGTCAGCGAAGGTTTTGTACCAAATCCCTGGCGCACACCTCCGGTATTGGCAGAGGCTGAACGAATCATCAGAAGATTTGACCCCATTGATTCCATATCTTTTGCAATACGCTTACTTGCACCGGAGCCGACGGCAAGCATAATAATTACGGCACTGACACCGATAATTATACCAAGACTTGTAAGCATTGAACGCATTTTATTAATTTTCAGCGATCTTATCGCCATTATAACTGTAGATTTAAAATCAATCATCTCTTTCTCCGTTTAATATGGAATTGTAGTATGGGCATTTATCTCATCGGATATAATATTTCCGTCTTTAAAGCGCACAACACGCTTGCAATACTGCGCAATATCAGGTTCGTGCGTAACAAGCACAATTGTTTTACCGGTTTCTTTGTTTAACTTAACAAAAAATTCCATAACTTCTATACTTGTTTTTGTATCAAGATTACCGGTAGGTTCATCCGCAAGAATTAAAGGCGGATCATTGATTATAGCACGGGCAATCGCAACACGCTGCTGCTGACCGCCGGACATCTGATTAGGCATATGATCTTCCCTGTTTTCAAGCCCTACAATCTTGAGCGCCTTTCTTGCGCGTTCAATTCTTTCCGCTTCCGGCACCCCTTTATAAATCATAGGAAGCTCAACATTTTCAAGAGCCGTTGTACGTGATATCAAATTAAATCCCTGAAAAACAAATCCCATCTTCAAATTACGAATTTCGGAAAGTTCATTAGGGCCAAGCGAAAGAACATCTATCCCATCAAGATGATAGCTGCCGGAATTCGGCTTGTCAAGAGTTCCCAGCATGTTCATAAAAGTTGATTTACCTGAACCGGAAGCCCCCATAATAGCAACAAATTCGCCTTTTTCCACACTCAAAGAAACACAATTGAGAGCATTGAAGCTGTCATCTCCTGTTTGATAAGTTTTTATAGCATCTTTAACTTCAATTAAACTCATAAATTAACCCTTTTTATTAGAACATCCTAGGCCCTCTGCGGCGTGTGGTATCTTTGGCGCGTTTTGGCTGATTTGAGGCTCCTATGATAACTTTATCACCAAGTTTTACGCCTTCGGTAATTTCAATATTAGTGTCATCGCTTGCGCCCGTCTTAATATCAACCCTTACAGGCTTATGCTTAACCAAAATCCAAAGACCCTGAGTTTTATACCTCTTACCATCTGTAACAGGCGTAAATTTTAAAGCAACAGACGGCACACAAAGAACATCATTTTTCTCGCTTGTTATAATGGAAACATTTGCGGTCATACCAGGTTTAAGAGTTAAATCCTTATTATCTACGCCGACTATTACAGAATATGTAACAACGTTTGAAACAGTCGTCGGAGAAATACGAACCTGTGTAACTTTACCGAGGAATATTCTATCAGGGTATCCGTCAAGAGTATAAGTTACATCCTGTCCTTCCTGAACTTTTCCGATATCTGCTTCGGAAACACTAACCTCGATTTGCATTTTGGTTAAATCCTGCGCAATAGTAAATAGTTCAGGCGCCTGAAAACTTGCTGCAACCGGCTGTCCCAAGTCAATTTCACGCGAAATAATTGTTCCGTCTACAGGCGCTATAATTTTTGTATATCCCAAATTTGTAAGTGCAGTTTTATATGTTGCCTGCGCCTGATTGATTTTTGCCTGGGCAGCTCCAATCTGGGCAAGATTTGAAAGATAGTCGCTTTCTGCCTGATCCAATTCGCTTTTTGCAATAAAATTCTTTGCATACAAATTTTTATAACGGGTATAAGTCTTTCGGGACATCTCTGTCACTGCCTGAATTCTTGCCATTTCGGCTTCGGCAGAGTTAATTTGTGCCTGATTTTGTTGAACTGTTGCTTCAAAATTGGCAGGGTCAATTTGAGCTAAAAGCTGACCTTTTTTTACCTGGGAATTATAATCGACATAAATTGCTTTAATCAAACCTGACACAGTTGAACCAACACTTACGGTATTTACAGGATTGATTGTACCGGAAGCTTCAACAACCTGGGTAATTGTACACTGTTTTACGGTTGTCGTTTCATAGCGGACACGGTTTTTTAAAACTGATTGAACAATTCCGCCAATAATAAGTACAAGTAATATTCCCGATATTATTACATATTTTCTTTTGATAATCATTTTTAATCCTCTGCCGTTATTATAATTTCCTGCGGAAGTGCAAGCAAACGTTCAAGATTTGCTCTTGCAACATTATAATTATAAACTGCCTGAACATAAGTGTTTTGAGCGTTGTTATAATTTACTTTTGCATCCTGAAGTTCGATATAATCGCCTAACCCTACTTCATAGCGCCCGTCTGCAAGCTCAAAATTTTCAAGAGTTTGTTTTACCTTAACTTCCATTAAAGGAATTTGTCTTTCCAATTGTATCATATTAATATAAGCATTTTGTACATCGAAATATAGATTTTGTTTAGCTAAATTAAAATCATTTTCTGCCAGCTGAACCTGTAATTTGCCGTTATCAATCTGGTATTTTGTGCTTAAAATATTAACAGAACTTGTAAGCCCCACTCCTGCAGTGAAAGAATTCATATTATACTGATCCCTGTAGCTGTAGCCTAAGGAGCCTGTTATTTCAGGGTAATACTGCCTTTTTATGTAGAGCAGATACTGTTTCATCGCCTCAATTGTTGCACTGTAGGCTTTTAATGACGGGTTATTTTTTTCCGCAAGCTCCACACACTGTTCAAAAGAATAATCAAACGGTTTAAACTTATAATTATCAATTACAGCCATTTTTTCAACCTTTGTGGTCAAAACCGCATTTGAAACAGCTTTAGGGGGTTCGCTTATATCTTTTTTTTCAGAAATTTTTTCAAGATTAACCGGAATTTCATTGTTGCTGAAATTAAATGTTTCCGTGCTTAAAATTTCATAGCTCGGTGCATGCGCAATATACATTGAATTATTTAATTGAACAAGCGCATTTTGATAATTTTGTTCAGAATTAACAAGAGTAACCTTTGAATCAGATAAATAAACTTCTGCATTAACCAAATCTATTTTTGATCTTATGCCTTCATTGTAATAAGCTTTTGTTCTCTGGTAATTTCTCTCGTTTATCTGGACATTTGCTCTGTTGACATCCATAGTTGCTTTTGCGGCAAGCACTCCGTAATAATTTGTTTTTACCGTAAAAATTGTGTCTAACACGGTATTATCAAATGTATACAAAGCGGCAATTTTATTAAACTTCTGCATCCTGATTTGAGAACTTGTCCTACCGAAATTCCAAATCAACTGGTTTAAACTTGCGGAAACACTGTAATAGTTATTACTCATATCTCTGCCTGATCTTTTGGTATCAGAGAGATTATACCCTGTATTAACACCGATTGTCGGGAAATATGAAGCTTTTGCAATATTCACATCGTTTTTGGAAATCTTATAGTTATAAGCCGCCTGCCTTACATACGGACTGTTATCAAGTGCAATTTGGATACAATCAGATATTGTAAGCTTTGCACCTTTTTCTATTAAGGCACTTTTGGGTTCAAATGAATATACGCAGGTAGCAGACACTAACAATACAGTAATTAAACAAAGTATTTTTAATATATTTTTAGAAGGCATTTAAATTTAAATCCTTAAAAATTATCACCATGTATATAACGATATAACCACAATTTTAGTTCATATAAATCATATCAACAGGGGAATTTTATATATACATCCGGACAAATAAAAAAGCCCTGACCAAAAGGGGGGAGAGACAGGGCTTCCTTTAGATTAAGGAATTAAGGATTATAAGGATTATTTAGGAAATTAATTATGCATATTGAGGAACAAAGTTCTGAACATCATTTTTAGTAGCTTCTTTAGTAGCTTTTATTTCCTCATCTATCATTGCAAGTTCTGATTCAAGGGATAATTTTTCTTTTGACATTTCTTTTTGTTTTTCATTAAGAAGTTTTGCCTCATACTTAGCAAATTGCTGCTGTGCCTGTTTATAAAAACTCTTATACATCATCATTTGGTATGCCTGCTGCAACTGTGCATTCTGGGACTGAGCCATCATTTGCTGATACAAAGGATTAGAAGACAACATTGTCATTTGGTTTTGAGCAACCATTTGTGAATACTGGCTTGAAGCCATCATATACTGCATCTGCCTGTTAAACATTGAACTCGGAGCTGACATCATCTCGCTTAAGGATAAAGAACCATCTGCAATATTAGTCGCATATTCCTTAAGGTCGTTGATTTCCATATTCAGTTGCATTAAGCGGTAATTTTTATCATGTCTTTGCGAAATTAATTGACCTAACCGCCATTGACCGATGAGTAACATCTTGACCCCTACCTTTTTAGATAACTAACCTTGTAAACTAACCTTTAATTAACCTACATTTATATAAAAACAATTTATTATTTAAAATTGCATGATTAAGACCGTAGTTTTAACATTTCTTAACATAACATATAAAAATATGATAATACGTCCGTCTTAACAGTCAGAAACGGAAGGCAGCTCAAACCAAAAAGTACTGCCGTGATGCAGACGTGACTTAAATCCGATTTCACCTTTATGAGCTGTAACAATCATTTTGCAAAGAGCCAGGCCTACACCTGAACCTTGCTGCCGTTTCAACTGATTACGATTTACCTGGGAGAAAAAGTTAAAAATCTGCGGGTAATCTTTTTTCCGTATACCATCACCGCTGTCTTTAATTTCAAAAATAAACTTATCTGCTTCATTAACGTAAGAAACAATTGTAATATTCCCGCCTATATTATTAAATTTTACGGCATTTGATATCAAATTATAAATTAACTGCTTAAATCGTCTGACATCAGCATAAATTTTCACATCCATTAAGGTGTAGGAAAAATTAATTTGCTTGGCATTTATTTGCTCATCAAAGCTCAGTATAATATCTTCAATAATTTCTTTTGGATAAAAATACTCCCGGTTAAGTTCGATTTTACCGAATTCTGCACGCGCCATATCAAGTATATCCTGAATTAAACTCAACAGAAATTTTGCACTTTTATTAATATTATCAATATATTTATACTCTGATTGCCTATTGATCAATTTTAGTTTAAGAATATCAGAAAACCCGATAATAGAATTAAGCGGTGTTTTATATTCATGGGAAATACTTGCAAGAAACTGGATTTTTTGTTTATTTGTCTTATCCAATGCCTCTTCAAGCGTAATAATATCAAGCCTGGAATTAAAATTTTCCATAATAATATCAATAAAGGCTTTATATTTATGGTTAAAATCATTCTTACCGGAAATTACAGTTACAAAGCCAACCAAATCCTCTCTTGATATCACCGGAGCAATTATCACATTATCCTTTGACATATTATAGAAAAAATCAAGAATTTCCGCCGTATCATACGAATTGGTAAATAAATCCGTTCCTAATGCCGTTATTTCGGCAGCAGTTTTCTCTACAGCAGGGGAAATATTAGAAGCTTTTTGGGTACAATTCAACAAAACTTTATTAGTTTCCAAATTAACAATAAAAACACTGCAATATTTTGCGTGCAAAGAATTTAACACCCCTGAAACCAACTCATTTGCTAATTCTTTCTGCGATTTTATTGTATTAAGTTTCTTCAAAAATTTACACAAGAAATTTTCAAACAGAATATTCATTGTATAATTATAATATGAACAAAAATTTAGGGAAAAAATTATTTGTAATATCCGGCTCATCAGGGGTTGGCAAAGGTACCGTTTTAAAAGAATTTCTAAAACGCAATCCAAACTTTATGCTTTCAATTTCCTGTACAACCAGAAAACCCAGGAATGGTGAAGCTGACGGAGTAAATTACTTCTTTGTTACCAAAGATGAGTTTAAAAAATGCATTGAAGAAAATAAATTTCTTGAGTGGGCGGAATTTGCCGGAAATTTTTACGGCACAAAGAAAAAATATATAAACCAATGTTTAGAAGAAGGCAAAGACATAATTCTCGAAATTGAAACAAAAGGAGCATTGCAGGTAAAAAAACAAATGCCGGAAGCAGTTCTGATATTCATAGCACCTCCGTCATTAGAAACATTGGAAGCAAGGCTGCGCGGCAGGCATACTGAAGATGAAGCGACAATCCAAAGGCGTCTGAGCGAAGTTAAGGCTGAATTAGAACTGGCAAAACAGTATGATTACCGGGTCATAAATGACAGCCTTCAAACTGCTGTTGAAGAACTTGAAAAAATTATAACCGGAGAACAAAAAAATGTTGAACGGTAAAAATATTTTAATAGGGATAACAGGCGGTATTGCAGCATACAAAATTTGCGAACTTATAAGAATGTTCAAACGTGCCAATGCTAATGTCAGAGTAGTATGCACACCAAACGCACTCAACTTTGTAACAAAACTGACACTGCAAAATTTAAGCCAAAACGAAGTCGGGATTGAAGAGTTTGACCTAAATGAATTCAAGCCGGAACACATTTCATATGCTGATGAAGCTGATATTATGGTAATAGCTCCGGCAACCGCGAATACAATAGGAAAAATTGCGAACGGAATCTGTGACAATCTTCTGACTTCCATAGCCTGCGCTTTTAAAAAGCCTGTTATAGCGGCTCCGGCCATGAACTGCGGGATGTGGGAGAATAAGTTTGTACAGGAAAATATTCAAAAGCTTAAAAATGCGGGGTATACAATTCTTGAACCGGAAAGCGGCTATCTTGCCTGCGGTTATGAAGGCAAAGGCAGATTATGCAAACTGGAAACAATATTTGATAAAACGGTTGAAATATTAAATTCAAAAAAAAATCTTGCAGGGAAAAAATTTGTTATAACCTGCGGCGGTACAATTGAAGAAATTGACTCTGTCAGATATATTTCAAATTATTCATCCGGTAAAATGGGGATAGCTCTTGCAGATGCGGCATACGAGCAGGGTGCTGAGGTAATATTGGTTTCCACGGTTAACGTTGAAAGAGCTTATAAGGTTGAAATGGTAAAATCCGCAAATGAAATGCAAATTGCAGTTGAAAAAGAACTAAATAACGCTGATTGTATAATTATGGCGGCAGCAGTTGCTGATTACAGAGCAAAAAATATAGCTGACCATAAATTGAAAAAGACTGAAAGTAATGAATTCACTCTGGAACTCGTAAAAAATCCTGACATTTTAAAGGGACTTTGCGAAAAAAGGACTTCTGATAAGCCTGTAGTTGTTGGTTTTTGCGCCGAAAGCGAAGACTTAATAAAAAATGCGAAAGAAAAAATATTAAAAAAAGGCTGCGATTATTTAATTGCAAATGACATTTCAAGAAAAGATATCGGATTTTCAAGCGACTTTAACGAAGTTACAATTCTTGATAAAAACGGCGGAATAAAACCTCTCCAGCGCGCCGCAAAAACAGAAATTGCTAAAGAAATTTTAAAGGAAATCTATGGATAAATACGAAATTACCAAACGTATTGAAAACCTGGCACCGCCTGAAACCGCAGAACCTTGGGACTGTCCAGGCTGGCTTGTTGAAACAAAAAAACGTGATATCTCCCGGATAATGCTTGCCCTCACAGTCACGGATGATATAATCCGGCAGGCAAAAGAAAAAAATTGTCAAATGGTAATTTCCCATCATCCGCTTTTTTATGTGCCGCTTGAATATAAAGAAATCGACCTTTATTGTGCACATACAAATCTTGACTTGGCATATGGCGGCACAACAGACACACTGATTGAAAATCTCAGCCTTTCACAATCAGGTTCTGACGGATTTTTAAGATATGTTGATATTGATATTTGCATAGATGATTTTATAAAAAAATTAAGAGAAATTTCGCCGAATATGCGCTATGTGAATAACAAAAATACACAAATGCTGCACAAAATAGCCTTTTGCGCCGGCAGCGGGAGTGAATTTATTGAAGAAGCCTTTCAAAACGGTGCTGATGCCATTGTTACGGGTGATTTAAAATTTCACACAGCACTTGAAAGCCCTATAGCTGTATTTGATATCGGGCATTTTGAAAGTGAAATTCAGGTGCTGAAAGTATTTGCCAAACTCATTAACAAGGACGCGGAAATAATATTTGCGGACGAAAAAAGTCCTTTCATATATTAATTTATATAAATTAAAAATTAATTCACTTGAAATATTGTACTATATATAGTACAATATAACTATGAATGAATATATCTTAAAAAATTATATTGATGACGATGGCAAAGAACCAATCAAAGTATGGTTAAAAAGTCTTGATGGTTCTGTAAGGAAAAGAGTCTTATTAAACTTGACAGACTTAAAGACGGCAATTTCGGCGATTATAAACAATTAAATGATTATCTTTACGAATTACGATTTAATTTTGGTTCAGGATATCGAATATATTACACTATAGAAAACAAAACAATTATATTACTAATAAACGCAGGAAATAAAAAATCGCAAACCAGAGATATAAACAGTGCAAATGAAATTATTAATAAATTGAGAGGAATATCACATGAAAAATATAAAAGATTTTAATCTATCAGAAATAATAGAACAAGAATTAAAAACAGAAGATGATATAAAAGAATGGTTATCTTTAAATTTAGAAGCATACTTAGAAGACGGCAACTTAAACGCCTTTGTCCGTTCTCTTGAATATGTAGTCAGGGCAAAAGATAATATCTCTAATCTATCTAAAAAAACAGGCATTTCAAGAAGTAATTTATATGCAATATTTAAAGGCGAAGTTACTCCGCAATTTGATACGGTTTTAAAAGTATTAAAGGAATTGGGATATACTTTAAAAGTCGCATAAATACTTACTCAAATAAAAACAGGCCTTATAAGGCCTGTTTTAGTACGTTATGCCATTATGGAGGATTTGCCTTTATTACTTTGCGGATAATGTACAAAGCCAATCGGTTTACGATTTTGCGGTTTACTTTCCGCAATAAAATCTTCTACCGCTTTTTCAAAATCAGCATTTAAGAGTTTTACACCATCCATATCTGAAGGTACAAAAGTGCCTTTTGCCATTTTTGCGTATATTCCCGAACGTTCAAGAGAGTTTTCATTCGCCTTGTTTACAATATAAGCAACATCCGCACCGGTAGCTTTTGCATCCAGCAGCCGTTTTGCAAAATATTCCGTATTTAAAGCTTCATCCAAAGGTTTGCCCTTAGTATGGATATTAAAAATACTCAACATATCTTTAAGAGTTTCCGGAGCTTTCATCTCAATTTTTCTGCCGAAACGCCCGGAACGGCTTATTGCCTCATCAAGCATTTCAGGTCTGTTAGTTGCTGCAATTACATATATATCATCTCCGTTTTTCTCAACATCACTCATTAAAGTTAAAAGCTGGTTTACAACTTTATCGCCGTATACATCCGCACCGCCGCGTTTTTTCGCAACAGCATCAAATTCATCAATAAATATTACTGTAGGCTGGTTTTCCCTTGCAGTATCAAAAAGTACACGCCAGTTTTCTTCAGACTCACCTACCCATTTTGATTCCATTTCAAGTCCGTTTAATTTAATAAAATTAGCGTTTGTTTCATTTGCAAGAGCTTCTGCCGTAAGAGATTTACCTGTTCCCGGAGGCCCGTACATTATAAATCCGTGATTTAATTTTGTATTTCTAAATGCCTCAGGATATTTTATCGGGAAAATAACCTCTTTCTGCAATACTTCTAAAGCCTTATCCTGCCCGCCGACATCTGTAAATGAAAGTTTTTTGGCAGCAGGCTTCAATGGTCTTAGAAGTGTGCCGATTGTCTTGGAATTTTGTGCCTGAATTGTCTTGCTAACATCATCAGTAAAATCGTATAATTTTGAAAAGTTTTTTCTGAAAAGACTCAAATTAGCCTTTGGAACACTCCTGATAGGCATTTTCCAATCGCCTGCAGACAATTCATCACCTTCAACTACAAAAAAGCTGTCGTGCTGCATAATAGGAGCACTTTTCCCGGAATGTCCGTCCTTTAGGATTACTGGAGTTTTAGATAAATTCATAACCTCCATTTCTCCTGTTGTATTTTTATAAAACATTACAGGAGTCTGCAAATTATCTTCCGGAACAAAGTAACATTTTTTCACAACTTGCTCAAGTTTTTTAACAGCACCTTTCAAAGAAGAATCAACCCCTTTCATAGTCGGAGCTGTAATGAGAATATCTCCCTGCTTCATAATAGTAAACAAAGAAGCTATTCTTTCACCGAGCGGAATTTGCTTCAAAAGAACAAGCGCATTTTTCTCTACCCCGGTAAATGAAGGCGTGTTTGCAGTTTTCACAAATGTATCTTGGTGCATGACACCGGTTTTAAGAGGCACGGAATGCATCAATCCTTTGTTTAGACTTTTTGGGTTTACATTGGTGTAATTTGTACAATAATAATTTTGGATTGACGGTATTCTCATAACTAACCTCCTTTGGCAGATTTTATACCCCTTTTACTTATCAATCTGTAAAGACAGACTCACATAACTAGCAATAAGAAATAATCTACTACAAATGTAATAGATTGTCAATCTGTATACCCGGGCTATTTAGTGCAAATATTGTCATACCAACACTTTATAGATAATTTACAATTCTTCATATCTTATCGTGCTATAATTCAAGCATTATGGATATAGAAAAACACAGTCATAAATTACTTGAATACGATAAAATTCTGGAAAAACTCTCAGGTTTTGCGAAATGTCCTCAAAGTAAAAAATTATGCCTTGAGCTTGAACCATACTCAAACCCGGATGATGTAATAAAAGCCCAGACTTTTACCCTGGAAGCAAAAAACGTACTTGATATGCCGGCAGATATTCCGCTTGAATTTGTTGCTGATATAGACCGGATTGAAAACAGCCTCCAAAACAGTTACCTGAAGGAAGCAGAACTTGTCGACATTGCGAAAACTTTAAGAACTTCAAGATTAGTCAGAAATTTTATGAAAGACAACACTCCGCTGGAAAGCGGTTTAAACAAT
Source organism: Candidatus Gastranaerophilales bacterium (assembly GCA_944324035.1). Taxonomy (GTDB): domain Bacteria; phylum Cyanobacteriota; class Vampirovibrionia; order Gastranaerophilales; family Gastranaerophilaceae; genus UBA1221. The sequence continues at coordinate 6,013 of CALUUU010000021.1, read as the reverse complement.
CTTAGCCGAAACCTTACCGTAGAAAAGGCGCTTGAAGATAAAATCTTCAACACATTTGATGACAATCTTGAAATAAAAAAAGATGCAACCCCTGAATTAAAAGGACTTTTTGCATCACTTAGAGAAACAGAAAAAAATATCCGTACAAAAGTCGGAGAACTATTAAACTCCGCGGATTTTGTAAAACATTTACAGGAAGCTATATATACAACCCGTGATGACAGAATTGTTTTTCAGGTCAAATCATCCGATAAAAATAAAATTCACGGAATTGTACACGACGTATCCGCAACAAACAAAACTTTTTATATAGAACCTGAATCTCTTGTGCCGCTAAATAACAAATTAAGAGAAGTACAAGCAGCAATAAATGCAGAATATGTCCGGATTTTGTCTGAACTAACCCAAATGGTTAAATTTCACATTCAATCAATAAAAAAATCGGAACAAGTTCTTGCAGAAATTGATTTTCATTTTGCAAAAGCACGCTACGCCGTAAAAATCCACGCAGCTGAGCCTGAAATTTTAACAAATACAAAAGAAATCGTCCTGGAGCAAATGAAGCACCCGCTTCTGATAGGAACAGTTGATAATATTGTAACAAATGACTTTTCTATAGGAAAAGATTACAAATCAATTATAATAACAGGCTCAAACACCGGCGGCAAAACAGTAACGCTTAAAACAATAGGACTATTTATTCTTATGGCAAGAGCAGGAATGTTTCTGCCGTGCCTGATGGCAAAGATTTACCCGTTCAAAAAAGTTTACGCAGACATAGGAGATGCCCAGAGTATTCTGCAGAGCCTTTCGACATTTTCTTCCCACATGAAAAATATTATAGAAATCGTAAATAACAGCGGTGATGACACCTTTGTACTTCTGGATGAAATTTGTGCAGGAACAGATCCCGTTGAAGGAGCAGTCCTTGCAAAAGCCATTCTTGAAAAACTTGCGCAAAATAACGTTTATTCAACTGTTACAACACACTACGGCGAATTAAAGGCGCTTGAATATTCAAACCCTTATTTCAAAAATGCTTCGGTAGAATTTGACACAAAAACTCTACAGCCTACTTACCGCCTTTTAATCGGAATTCCGGGACTAAGTAATGCAATTGCGATTTCTGCGAACTTGGGGTTAGATAAATCAATTATAGAAAATGCCGCACAGACCCTGCACACTCAAAAAGACCCGTCTATTCTTGTTGTAGAAAAACTGCAAAACACCCAGCAGGAATTGAACAATGAGCTTAAAGAGGCAGAACAATTAAAAGAAGAGGCGCTGAAATTAAAACAAGAATACGAAGAAAATCTCGCCGCAATAAAAAAAGATAAGAAAAAGTCCATCAAAGACATAAAACATAAGTTTGACTATGAGCTTTTGGAAGCAAAAGCAGAAATTAAAAATATACTTGACGAATTAAGAAAAGAAAAGACAGAAAAACTTGCGCGTCGTTCATATTCGCGGCTTGCAAGGCTTGAAATCGGCTACAGTGAAAAGCTTGATAAATTAAAAGATAAAGAAGAATACGAAAATATCGTTTGGGAAAATATAAAAATTCACGACAAACTTATATTAAAAGGAATTCACCAGCCTGTGGAAGTTCTCACACTGCCGGACAAAAACGGAAGCCTGACAGTTCAGATGGGCAATATTAAAACGAAAATCAAAAAAGATAAACTTGCACCGTATGATCCGGCATTTGCGCAGAAAGCATCAGCATACTCCCCGTCTAAGCTGGACAGCTTTAAATTACGCAAAATTAATATATCAAACACGCTTGATTTAAGAGGAGTAAGAGTTGAAGAAGGGTTAGACGAACTTGACGTTTACCTTGATAAAGCAAGCCTGGCAAACTTGTCGCCTGTTACGATTATCCACGGACACGGCACAGGCGCATTAAAAACTGCGGTAAGAGATTACCTGTCAACATCACCTTACGTTGCAAAATTCCGCCCCGGAGAAAACTCTGAAGGCGGCGATGGTGTAACAATTATTGATATTAACTGATAGTTATATAGCAAATTTCACCAAAAATTTACAAAAACGCGTCATACATACAAAGTAAACCAACACAAGGTGGCAGTTTGCCATGCTTACAAAGTGAACCGGAGAAAGAGAAAGCACGCAATAGATTAACTCCTTCCCCAAGTAGTGGAAGGAGTTAATGCGCTGCGTTGTCCTTAGCTGCGCTTAAAGATTTCGTTTGCAGTCGTTCTTCACAGGTTTCTGCTGTAAAAATATCGGGCTTTTATAGTATCTCCGGATTTACTATAAAACTTCCATAATACAGTCTTGCCCCTTGTGTATCATTTATGGTATAATCAATAAAAAGGATATGTTGGATGAAGCTTGTAATACAAATTCCCTGTTTAAATGAAGAGGAATCTTTGCCGGTTACATTGGCAGATTTGCCAAAGCAGCTCCCGGGTATTGATGAAATTGATATTGTGATTATAGATGACGGATCTACCGATAGGACGGTTGAGGTTGCAAAGTCTTTCGGAGTAAAGAATATTGTTCATTTTTCCTCGAATAAGGGACTGGCGAAGGCGTTTATTGCCGGAATAGGGAAGTCGCTTGATATAGGGGCAGATATTATTGTAAATACAGATGCGGACAATCAGTATTGCGCAAAGGATATTGAAAAGTTAGTAAAACCAATTCTGGAAGGACATGCGGATATTGTTATAGGAACCCGGCCGGTAAGCGAAATTAAACACTTTTCACCTTTAAAAAAGTTTCTTCAAAAATTAGGTTCGTGGGTAATGAGATTATTAAGCTCTACAAAAGTTGAGGATGCTCCGAGCGGTTTTCGTGCATTTTCACGGGAAGCAGCCATTCAGTTAAATGTTTTTGATAACTATTCTTATACATTAGAAACCATAATACAGGCAAAAGTTAAAGGCTTAAATATAGAATGTGTTGATATCAATGTAAATCCTGAGCTGAGAAAATCAAGACTTTTTAGTAACATGTTTGTATATATTCTCCGTTCGGTATTTACCATGCTGAGGATGTTCATTATATACAGACCATTCAGGTTTTTTGCAGTTTGCGGGCTGTTTTTCCTTTTAATTGGTTTTATATTAAGCGGAAGATTTATCTATTATTTTCTTATGGGATCAGGGCAGGGGCATATACAATCATTGATTTTTGCGTCTGTTTTCCTGCTTTCCGGGGTTCAGATAGGTTTAATTGCTGTTCTCGCGGATTTGATTTCCATTAACCGTAAGCTTCTTGAAGATATTCAAAAGCGTGTAAAAATAGACGGGTTGAAAAATAAATCTGATTGTTTAAAATAGGTATATAAATTTGAGTATAAATAAGGTGATATATGGATAATATTAATATTTTTACTAAAGCCGGAGATTTTTTACGTGCTTTTTTAACTTCAAAAATAACGGCATTTTTTGCTTTTACGATTGTTTTAACGGCAATCATTGCATCGCAGAACTTCTTTTTTCAAAGTATTATTGAAAACGGAATCAGTAAAAAAGATGTTATTGCGCAAAAAACATTAACTGTTGTTGACGTAAAACGAACAGAGCAGCATAAAAAAGAAGTTGCCCAAAAAGTAGAGCCGGTTTTCACATCAGCAGAAGATGATTTTATAAGGAATAATCTTGAAACTTTGGAAAATTCTATATTACAAATTCGTAAAAAAGATGTTGAACCAAATGTTAAAGAAGAAGAGTTGTCTATATTATTTGATATTCAAAATACATCTGTTAAAAACTTTGTAATAAGCTTTTTCCTAAAATCAGACGAACATACATTGAGAGAGTCTTTTGATAAGGCAAACCTTACGTTATCAAATATTTTAAGAACAGGTATTTCGGAAAAAGATTTTGAAAATAATGATACGGAAAGAATTATTACATCTAACCTTGTTTCAAATATTTCCAAAAGACAGATTACAATCGTAAAGGCACTGTTAGAACAGATTTTAGTGCCAAATCTGGTAATTGACGAGTTCGCAACAGAGATTGCCCGAAAGAATGCGGAAAATTCCGTAAAACCTTATGAAACAACATTCCAAAAAGGTGATAAAATTGTTTTTGAAGGCGAACCTGTCACTAAATTAAAGCGTGATGCTTTAAGGCAGGCCGGGTATAATGTTTATGAACTTAACTGGCAGGGACTTTTGGCAATTTTTGCATTGGTTGTTGTTGCCACTTTCATTTATATCTATTATATGAAGTATTTTGCAAAACCTTTTTTAGAACCAAAATATTTTGCTATAACAGCATTTTTAAGTTTTTTGCTTTCAAGTATTGCAGTTGTCATGCCGACAGGTTTTTCACCATATGTTTTGCCTATTCCGGCATTTGTAATATTACTTTCGATTTTTATAACCCCAAGGGTTGCATACGTTGCAATGACTGTGCTGCTGGCTGTTCTTGCTGTCGGGGTGCAATATCCTGCACAGTTTGTCGTAACATTTTTGCTTTTAAGTTTAATTACGATGGTTACAGTGTCGCAAATCCGTTATTCAAGACGATTTGATTTAATTAAAGCAGGATTTATAATTTCAGCGGCAGGTTTGCTCATCCTTTTGAGTATTTATGTATTGGAAAAGTGTTTAATTGATGTGAGCAATACTTTGATATTAAGAGATGCTGTTTATATTGTTGCAAACGGGATAATCAGTTCAATGTTCGTATTTTGGTCAATACCTGTTTTTGAGGGTATGTTTAATATTATTACACCTTACGGGCTTGCTGAGCTTGCAGATCATAACCAGCCGCTGTTAAAACAGCTTTTAAGAGATGCCCCGGGAACTTATCACCATAGTTTGATGGTTTCTAATTTATGCGAGGCTGCAGCAGAAGCTGTTGGTGCTAATCCTATTTTGGCGCGGGTGGGTGCGTTTTATCATGATATAGGTAAACTCCAAAGACCGCTTTTCTTTATAGAAAACCAATCCTATTTTGGTATTGATAATCCGCATAAAAATCATAATCCGCGTGTAAGCAAGATGCTTATAACAGCTCACCCTAAGGACGGGATAGAATTCGCTAAAAAAGCCGGACTTCCTCCAATTATCAATAATTTTATACTCCAACACCACGGAGAAGGTCTTGTTTCTTATTTTTACAATGAAGCAGTAAAGGAAGAAGGGGCAGAAAATGTTAAGGAAGAGCAATTCCGCTATCCGGGGCCAAAACCTAATATGAAAGAAACTGCGATTTTGATGCTTGCAGATGCTATTGAATCCGCTGTACGTTCTTTTAAAAATCCGACCCCGGAAGACATAGATAATATTATTGATAAAATTATTGTGGAAAGGTTAAATGACGGACAGTTGTCAGACAGTCCTTTAACACTGCATGATATAAAGGTTATTGCCTCAACTTTTTCAAGGATTTTGCGCGGAATGCAGCACGAAAGAATTAAATATCAGGAACTTGATGAAAAATTAAAAGATAACAAAATCAATATTCCTGGTAAATTGCTGGATGAAGATTTGGAAAATAAGATTAAGGAATTGGAAAGTCCTGATAATAAAAAATCCGGGGATAACAATGCCAAAGATTAATATTTTTAGTGAAAATCTTTATCATGATTGGGCAATAGATGAAAGGGCTTATATCAAAACAGCCAAAAATATACTGAAATTTTATTTAGAGCAGCCGGAAGTTTCATCTGTCTGTTGCCTTGCCGGGTATGATTATAAAACCGTGTCATTTGACTTTGTATACTGTGACAGTTCAAAAACCCATGAAATTAACCGTGAATATAGAAATAAAGATTATCCGGCCGATATAATAACCTTTGCAATTTTTGCAGATACAGAGCCTGAAGAGCGTTTTATCCTGGATGATGAAATAAACCTTGGAGAAGTAATTATTGCTTTGGATAAAGTTATAGAGGAAGCTGAGAAAAAGAACGTCACAAAAGAGTATGAGCTTGCGTTTTTAATAAGTCATGGCATCTTGCATCTTTTGGGATTTGACCATCAGAGTGAAGAAGATTATAATTTTATTATCAGGTTACAAAACAATGC
>CALUUU010000020.1 GCA_944324035.1 Candidatus Gastranaerophilales bacterium | reverse complement strand
TTTATTTGTTCATTTTTTCTTCTTTAGCATCAAAGAAGAAAAAAAGGAACCAAAAAAGAAGAAACAGCAAAAGTTTTCTGCGCTGCCTAACGGCATCGCTTTGACCGAATGGATATTCGTTCCGTTTGCTTCGCAAACGAAATCGTTAAGCGCTGCTAAGGACAACGCAGCGTATTTACTCCTTCCCCTACTTGGGGAAGGTTGGGATGGGGAGTTATAAAATAATATTTCTTTCGCGTCAGGCATAGCGCAGCGTTATAGTGTCCTGCCTCAGGCAGATAACATGGGTTATGTAAATTTCCATACTAAAGCCCCTGAATAATTTCAGGGGCATAAGAACTATATCTTTATAAGAAAAAATTTACAGTCTTTTAAGGCTAATACTTTATGTTCAGTATCCCTCTTAAACATCAGTATTTCACCCTTTTCAACCTTAAATTTTTCAGCATCAAAATGCAATTCAATTTCTCCGTCCAAAACGTACACTGCAGCATCACATGCAGATGTATGAGTATCAATAATTTCGTCCTTTTTTATTGCAATTAAAGAAAAACAACTGTCACCGTTCTCAAGTAAAATATTTTTTGCAAATTTACCGTCGTCAAGGTTAATTAAATCTTTAGCTTTTTCTACGTTAAAAAACATACTCTCTCCTTTCGTTTTAAATATTAAAATTAAAATTCAAAAAGATATCATCAGCCAGACAGGCAAGAATGCATATTTATGATAAAATTACATTATGAAGAAAAGAGTAAAAAAATTATATAAAGGTTTGGAAGGCTCAATAAAAATACCGTCTGATAAATCAATTTCCCACAGAGCAGTTATGTTTTCATCACTTGCTAACGGGAAATCTGTTATAAAAAATTTCTCAAAAGGACAAGATCCTCACTCGACAATGAATATATTTAAACAACTGGGAATAAACTTTGAGTTTAAGGATTCTCAAACCGTCATAGTAACCTCTTCGGGAAAATTAACAAACCCATATGCACCGCTCGACTGTGGAAATTCAGGAACCACTATGCGTCTTGTCAGCGGTCTGCTTGCCGGTCAACAGATTTCAGCAACGCTAACAGGAGATGAAAGCCTCTCAAAACGCCCGATGAAACGTATTATAGAACCGCTTACGCTTATGGGAGCTGATATTTCAGCTATTGACGGACACGCCCCAATCACAATAAAAAAAGCAGAGCTTCATTCAATTGATTACCATTCAAAACTTGCTTCTGCACAGGTAAAATCCTGCATACTTTTAGCCGGACTTAACACCGACGGCACAACAACAGTCACAGAACCGAGTATTTCAAGAAACCACACCGAACTTATGCTTAAATATATGGGCGCCAATATTAATACAAACGGCAAGACGGTTTCAATCACTAAATCAATTCTGGAGCCAAAAACGATTGAGATTTGCGGAGATATTTCATCTGCTGCTTACTTTATTGTTGCGGCACTTATTGTGCCGGGCTCTGATATAATTTTAAAAAATGTCGGACTAAATCCTACAAGAACAGGTATTCTGGGCGTATGTAAGCAAATGGGGGCAAACGTCGAAATTCTCAGCAGTGAAACAAAATCCGGAGAACCGGTTGGTGATATAAGAATACAATATTCTTCACTTAAATCTTGTAATATTTCAGGAGAAACAATTCCTAAACTTATTGATGAACTTCCTGTAATTGCAGTGCTTGCAACACAGGCGGCAGGGGAAACCAGAATAACAGATGCAAAAGATTTAAGAAATAAAGAATCAGACAGAATATCCGTGACAGTAAATGCCTTAAAAAAACTCGGAGCAAACATAGAAGAACTTCCGGACGGGTTCCTAATTCATGGGAAAACACCGCTTACCGGTGGGGTTGAACTGGAAACGTTCCACGACCACAGAATTGCGATGAGCTTATATGTTGCAGGGCTTATATGCCAAAAAGAAATACTTATTGACGGTTTTGAATGGGCAGGTATATCTTTCCCTGAATTTGAAGAATTATTTAATGAACTTATGTAACAAAATTGTAATATTATACTCCTGATACGCAATTATAAATCACTCAAAAACTTTATTGAATTATAAGGTTAGGTAAAAATTGGAAAGGTAGTATTATGTCAGGAGAAAATGTAAGTTTAGGCAATATGGGGTATAACAATCCATATTTAATGCAGCAGTATGGCGGAGGAAATGATGATTTTGCCGCTAATCTTCACTTTAAAGCGATAGAACAAAGCGGAAGAATTCCCGGATTAACAGAAACAGCGGGCTCACCTGCATTTAAAGGTAATCCGGAAACTGATACTTTTGAAAAATCAGGCGGCCCGGGTATATTAGGAACAGCGGCAATTACTGGCGGCGGTGCACTTGCTGGCGGCGCCGGCGGATATTATTTCATGAATAACCCTATTAAAGATTTAAAAAACCAAACTCTAAATCCTGCTTTTTATAAGACTATTGACAAAGCAGATTTAGCTTTAAATATTAAAAGACAACAGGAGCTGCTAAAAAATACCAAGGCATACAACCTTGCACAACTTGCAAAAGCACAAAATTTTGATAGTTTGCCTGATGAAGTAAAAACTTTTTTAAAGAACAACAATCTTGAAAAACTCACGCCGGAAGAAGCAAAAGGTCTAATTGAAGCAGCAGGTAAAAAAGTTGAAGATTTTGACCTTGATAAAGTTGCCAAACAAGTAACAGAAAAATTTAGAGGCGCACAATACTACAATAACGTTATTGCGGCTTTACCAAAAGCAGAAATAGACGCACTCAGAAATGCACAAAATGCTGATGAATTGAGTAAACTTATTGTAAAACATAAAGATTTGTTCGGATTAAAAGGAACAGAAGATGAAATTTTGCAACAAGCAAAAGCGCTTGCAGCTAAAGGCAATAATGCAGTCGCAGATAAGGCGGATAACATCGTAAAAAATGCAACTGCAAGGCTTAACACAGTAAAGAAAAGAATATTTGACAGCGTAGATTCTAGTACCGGCAAACTGCTTGAGAATGCAGACGATGGTGTTAAAGCAATATTCAAAGATTTCAAATGGCAGCAAGCCAAAAAATACGGCAAATGGGGTGCTGCAATAGCTGCAGCAGGCACCCTGTTATACGGTTTATTTGGCGGCGGCAGCGGAAAAGAAAATTCATAAAAGTTATTTACCCCTAGAACCCTTTCTAATTAACTAAAGAAACAGCCTTCAAAATTTTTGAAGGCTGTTCAAACTTTTATTTACCTGCAACAACAATTGTAAAATCACTGCTCCCGCAAGGGAAAGTATTAGGGTCAAAAACAAACTGATACCCTGTTATTGAAGGCGCCTGCTTTTTCAGGTAATTGAAGTATTCATTTGTAACCTGGGAGGAATGAGCAATAAACTGAGAGTGAGCGCGGGAGATATGAGATTTACATGTTACATTAACATTTGCAGCAGCTAATTCATTAATAATTGTTTGCGCCTCAGCAGTTTTCTGCTCGGAATATACAACGGAAGCCGTCATCTGAACAGCCTCATCAGGCTGCACTTTTTCCCTGTATATCAATCTGTCAACAACTTCCTGTGTCTTTTCAGGATCAAGAATCCAGTAACTTATGTGACCCTTTTTATTTGGAGCACCCGGCAGCATAGCAATCTCAACTTTATCCATATCAAGATGCTTCGACATCATTGCAAATTGGGTTAATTCATAGAATGACATATTTGTTTTTACATACTGCCTTGCGACATTCACAATTTCTGGGATTTTTGTAATAGTTTCAGGCTTTTTAAGCTCATTCAGAATTCCTCTCAAAAACCATTGCTGGCGCTGAGTTCTTCCTATATCACCCAAAGGATCATGTCTGAAACGTAAATATCCGACAGCTTCCGTTGGTGAAAGGTGGTGTGTACCTTTAGTTAAATGGATATGAAGTTTACCTGAATAATCATCATAATTCATATTTTTTTCAACATATACATCAACTCCGCCTAAGGCCTCTACAATACTTTTTACAGCATTGTCATGAACCATAATATACCTGTCAATTTTTATACCCAGTGTATCTTCAATAGTCTTGATTGTCATACCAATACCACCGATAGCATGTGCGGCATTAACCTTTTGAATTCCATGATTGCCAGGCAGATACACTTTACTGTCTCGCGGAATAGAAATCGCATTAACAGATTTAGTACGCGGATCAACATTTACTAGGATAATCGTATCTGTCCTGGTACCAGTCCATAAATCATCAGGATTTTCACTTGCATCAACACCGAGGAGTAATATATTCTGACGTCTTGGACCAAACGGCAGAGTAAATTCTGCTTCTGATTTTTTTGCGTTATCATTTGCCATTTTATTAAAAAACTTGGTTATTGCTGCCTCTTCGCCGAAATGTTTATTACAAAAATCAGTGTTTACACCGATGTAAAACATTGCAACAAGTAAAATTAATCCAAACAAAATTATAGTTATAAACATCCTTATAATAACGGCCTGCCGCTGCTGCTGCCTCTTAATTTCATTCAGATAAGCTTTATTTTTATCTTTTTTCTGGGAAGGCTTTTTGGCACTGCCGCCGTTAGGGTTATTTATTTGTCTATATGTTGTCATATCTCTCTTTACCTATTTTACTTAAACCAGCTATAATATTCTAACTTAAAAAAATTTATTTAACAAAAACATCGCCAAAAATACACTAAGCAATTGATTTTATCAAAGCACGTGAACCAGATATATGGTTACAAGAGTAAAATAAACCGCCAGTCCGACGACATCAATAGTAGTAGCAATCACAGGGCCTGAAGCAACGGCCGGATCAACTTTCAAGGCTTTAAGCGCGAACGGCGTAAAAGTCCCGATAGCAGTAGCCATCATCATATTTATAGCCATCGCCGCACCGACAATAATACCCAGACCGGCATTATGCTGCCATCCCCACGTAACACACATTACCACAGCACCGAACAAAATCCCGATGGAAGCACCGATTGCAGATTCTCTCAATATATAATGCATAGCAGAACTTAATGTTACTTGTCCGGTAGAAAGCCCGCGCACCATAAGGGTAATACTCTGCGTGCCGATATTTCCGCCCAGCCCGGCCAAAAGAGGCATGAAAGTTGCGACAATCGGAAGCATTGTAAATGTGTGATCAAATCTGTGTGCAACATTTACTGCAACAAATTCACCGAGAAGCGTAATAAAAAGCCACGGAGTTCTAGCTCTGATTGCATTTATAATGTTACCTGAAAGGATTTCATCTTCATCAACAACTTCTGTTGAAATACCGGATGACTGATAGATTTCTTCAGTTGTTTCTTCTTCAAACAAGTCATGAACATCATCCCATGTAATCATCCCTTTTAATCTGTTATACAAATCCACAACAGGGAGTGCATTATATTGGTATTTCATGAATTCATCAATAATAAAATCACTGTAATCATCAACATGAAGTTTAACTATATCAGAAATCATTATGTCTTCAACTTTTTGGGTAATCGGCGAAGTTAAAAGCTTTCTCAAAGATACAACTCCAAGCAGGTGATTTTGTTTATCTACGACATACACATAGTAAAGCTCCATATTATCTTGTTCTGCCTTAATTCTAATATGATTTAAAACATCCTGCACACTCATATCAGAATTAACCGTTAAAACAACAGGGTTCATAATACCGCCTGCGGTATCTTCGTTATATGTCAAAAGTTCTCTTACTTCTTCGGAAAATTTGTGAGGAAGTTTATCAAGATAAGTTTCACTCTCATCCTCTTCCATGTCACCCAAAACATCTGCAGCAGCATCGTGCGGCAAGCGGGTCAAAATTCTTGATGCCATTTCTTCATCAATATCACCGAGAAGTTCTACCTGAATTTGAGGAGATAAATACTCCATCAAATCAGCAGCCTTTTCAATATCAAGAAGCTTAAAACACTGCAGACGTTCTTCCGGCTTCAATTCCTGAAAAATATCAGCTAAATCAGCCTCATGATAACTGTTTAACTCTTCTTTCAACTGAATAAGAGTTTCATCATCAATTATTTCTCTAATTCTTTCTACGATGCTTTGGGTATTCATAACAAAATAATTATATTACAAACAAATAAAAAACATGGGATATATAAACAAGTTTAGTTAAAATCTATTGAAAAAAATATATTAATAGATTATAATGAGGACAGTTGCTTGAATTTATGGAGGATATATCAAATGTTAAAAACTGAAAACACTAATAACAGCAGTATTCTCCAGGGGGGGGGGGGCTAAGCTCTCCGCGTCTGGTGAGCATTTCAGCCTTTTAGACACTTTTAAAACCCGGCACTGCAATTTTCTGGATTGCATCAACGCTTTGCGTTTCGCAATGACGCCTTTTGGCATTCTGAGGGCTTTAGCCCGAAGAATCTCTTGTAAAAAGAGATCCTTCGGATTTCATCCTCAGGATGACAACTTACTATATAACGGCATTTTACCAACTTGTCATTGCGATGAGCGCAGCGAAGAAGCAATCCAGGAAAAAGATACGTCGGGCTCCGCCCTCAATATGACAAATAAAAGACAAAAAGCCGCGTTTACGTTAGCCGAAGTCCTTATTACATTAGGGATAATAGGTATCGTTGCCGCGATGACCTTACCGACAGTTATAAACAATACGCGGCACAAAGAACTTGAAACCGCTTTCAAAAAATCATACGCAAATCTTGCTAATGCAGTTAATCTTGTTAATGCAGACGGTATTCCTGTATACGTGCTTAATCCTACAGAAGCCAGACCTGACGGTGATCCGGATGCTAACAGTGATTTTGCAGTTGCTGTATACTCCAAATATAAACAATTAAAAAAATTAACTTATGAACAGAAGAATGAATATAAGAATGCAATATTAAACTACACAAGAAAAAGACCCGGACAAGTTCCGCAATGCTCACAAGCTATGGCTGGAACAAATTCATTTGCAACTATGGACGGAAGTATGCTGTCTATTATGCAAAACTGTGGAGCACTTTGGTTTACTATTGATACAAACGGCCTAAAGAAACCTAATGCACTCGGGCACGACATTTTTATATTCAGAATTGATAAAAACTCAACTGCCCTCAAACCGGCTTACTCAGAATCTGAACTTAAGCTGGATGAAAATGGCAATACTGTGCGCACTGAAGACGGAAGCCCTGTATACAATAATACTGAAGAAAACAAGGAGAAATGCTCACCGACAGCAGCATCTGCAATTAACGGATCAACCTGCGCAAATTTTGCAATACTTGACAGGTGCCCCGGAGATGAAAGCAAAGGCTATTTTGAATGCTTACCTTAATAAACATATACATAAAAACATGTTTGCGGTATAATAAAAACGAACAACAGAAGTGTATAACTAAAAAGGCGTGGAAGTACACGCAGAAAGATGAAAGGTAAGTATGACAATACCGGAAACAAAAAAAATTGAACTTGAAATCGGCGGTAAAACAGTTACCGTTGAAACCGGGAAGTATGCTCTGTCCACAAACGGTTCTGTTACGGTAAGATGCGGCGATACAATGCTGTTTGTACATTGTGTAGTATCTAAAGAACCGAGAGTCGGCATAGACTTTTTCCCTTTATTAATTGATTATGAAGAAAGAATGTCAGCTATTGGCAGAATTCCTGGCGGTTATAATCGTTCAGAAGGAAAAGCCAGCGATAAAGCTATTCTTATTTCACGTTTAATCGACAGACCAATAAGACCTTTATTCCCTAAAGGTTACAGAAACGATATACAAATTGTAGCCCAGCTATTCAGCTATGATCAGCAAAATCAGCCTGATACACTTGCAATGCTCGGCGCTTCATGCGCTTTAATGCTTTCAGGAGCTCCTTTTGAAGGCCCTATCGGAGCTGTCAGAGTAGGACGCGATGAACAGGGTAATATGATTGCAAACCCAACACACCAGCAGGCTGCAAAATCTGATCTTGATATAGTTGTTGCAGGTACTCACGACAGCGTGATTATGGTTGAAGCAGGATGTAAATTCGTAACTGAAGACGACATTATGAATGCGGTTGAATTTGCACAAAACGAAATCAGAAAACAGTGTGAAGCTCAGGTTGAATTTGTTAAAACTTGTGGTGTTGTAAAAGAAGAGTTTGTAAACCCTTACGATACAACAGAAATCAAAAATATTATTGAAGAAACAGCACACGATATGATTTTTGACGCATATCACAATTTTGACAGAACTTACCGTCAGGATAAACTTGAAGAAGCTAAAAAATTAGTTAAAGAAAAGATTGAAGCTTTGCCTGATGATCACAACATCAAAAAAATGATTGAAGAAACTGGTGTTGACTTTGTAGCTGAAGAATTTAAAGCCGCAGAAAAACACGTAATGCGCGCAATGATTTTGGATGAAGGCGTCAGAGCTGACGGAAGAAAACCAAACGAAGTACGCCCTATCTGGTGTGAAGTAGGAGTTATTCCTCGCGCACACGGTTCTGCAGTATTCACAAGAGGACAAACACAGGTTCTGTCAGTTGCAACACTTGCAGGGCCTGGTATGAAGCAAGAACTTGACGGAGTAGATCCGCAAACTGAAAAAACTTATATGCACAAATACATATTCCCGGGATTTTCAGTAGGCGAAGTTAAAGCTTTAAGAGGCCCTGGCAGACGTGAAGTAGGCCACGGAGCTTTGGCTGAAAGAGCAAATATACCTGCACTTCCAACTCAAGAAGAATTCGGTTACACAATCAGAGTAACATCAGATGTACTTGAATCAAACGGATCAACTTCAATGGCTTCAACATGCGGCTCATCAATGGCATTAATGAATGCAGGTGTTCCTGTAAAATGCATGATTGGCGGCGTTGCAATGGGTATGATTAAGGAAGAAGGCTATGAACCGGTAGTTCTTACTGATATACAGGGTATTGAAGACTTCCTTGGCGATATGGACTTCAAAGTTACCGGTAATGACACCGGGATTACAGCTCTTCAAATGGATATGAAAGCTAAAGGTATCCCGAATGAAACCTTAAGAAAAGCTTTATTCCAGGCTAAAGAAGGCAGATTACATATCTTATCAAAAATGAGAGAAGCAATCACTGAACCAGGCCCATTGTCACCTTATGCTCCAAGCATTTCAACAATGACAATCCCTGTTGAAGATATCGGAACAGTTATCGGACCCGGCGGAAAACAAATCCGTGCAATTATTGATGCTTCAGGTGCAGAAATTGACATTCAGGATAACGGCGTTGTTACAATTACTTCCAATGACCAGGAGGGGGCTGAAATTGCAAGAAGAATGATTAAAGAACTTACATTCAGACCTGAACCGGGAATGGTTGTAAAAGGGCGCGTTGTTCGAATTATTCCGATTGGTGCATTTGTTGAACTTGCTCCGGGCAAAGACGGTATGGTTCATATCTCCCAGGTTTGCCAAGAACGCATTGAAACAATCGAACCACACTTACACATCGGCGATGAAGTTATCGTTAAGGTTATAAAAATTGACGATAAAGGCAGAGTAAATCTTACAATTAAAGGTGTAAGCGAAGAAGAAAAAGCACAATTTAACTAATAGATTCAGCTATAAATGCAAAAGCCGGTTACTAGTAACCGGCTTTTTTATAACTTACATGTAATAAATTAATTAAAGAAATTTCCATGTAATCTTACTGCTTTTGCAACAAGCATACTCGCAAGGGATTCATCATGAACATATTTTTTAGCATTTACAGAACTCAACGCAAAAATCGGGATAAGATCCTGGGAATTTCTCAAAATAAAATCTTCAATCATAAGTCTGCGTTTAACATCTTTGACTGACTCCGGAACATCATCCTGTAAAAGCAGCCTTGCTGAACCGCCGTATTCTTCTATATATTTGGTTTGTCTTATCAGTTTTGAAAGCATGCCTTTAACCTGCGGATACTTTTGCATATTTGCAGTCGTAAGTTTTATTAAATCATCATAAAATTCGTCTTGCTCGCCTCTTGGGGCATTTAAATCCACTTTTTTAAAGTAATTAACTAAATCTTCATTAATTTGATTTATTTCACGCTTATTCGTAATTGGCTCAAGAAAACTTTTATAATCACTATTCAATCTGGCACGTTCTTCCGGCGTCCAATCATCAATTTTTACAGTATCCGCTGCAAAGTTCATCAGTTTCTGAGCGTCAAAAGCAATCATCATAGAATATTTAGCAGGATTTCCAAGACGGTCTAGAATTCTTAATGCCAATGCCTGCTCATTTGCCAGCATATATTTACTGTATTTAATACCAAAATCTCTGTTTATTTCAGCAGAAATTTTTCTGTAATCATCCGGCTGCATAAGCAGCTTTTTAGCAAAATCCGGTACATCGACCATTAATGCAATTGATCTCTTATACGGCTCGGTTGCCAAAGGAGAGGAAAGCATAAATTTTGCATACTTATTAACAAAAGCAGATGGTAACAGCAAAGTTTCTGCTTTTAAGTTACTCATAAACATTTCATCAATATTACAAACACAAGAATAGTGGTCGCCTTCCGGAGAAACAAACTCTATGACTTCCGCGCCGTTTTTTAAGGCTTCTTCCTTTAATCTTCTGTCAATCTCCTCCTGTGATAAGGGTTCTTGTTTGACTTGTTCAACCTGAGAATCATTCTGCGGCAAATCAAAATTTGCAAAAAGTTCATCGTATTCAGCTTGAATTCTGTTATGCTCAGCTTCTCTTGCCTCGCGCTCAGGCTTAATAGATGCTGCGTAATTAAGCAAATCTCTGAATTCTTCATTATTACCATCAGCACTGTAAGCTTCAAAGAACAATTTTATTGTATCTGAAACTGCCAATGACTGAAGAGCACGCATTTGATTGTTGCTATGCCAATAGGCACTGAATTTTTCACGCTGTTTTTTATTCAAGCTGTCGTAATTTGCAAAAAAGTCTTTCATTTCATCTGAAGCATGAATCTTTTCTAGCGCAACACTCATTATCTCACCGAAATATCTGCTTACAAATGTCAATTTTTCCGGATCTTTTATTCCTTTTTTCTTCAAATTCTTTTTTGCTGCATCCAAACTCCCTGACCCGTCAACAATTGCATCAGTCATCTTATCAACTTCATAGTCATTTAATTTAAATTTTGGAGGTCTTTTCGGCTGAATATCTGCTTTTTTTATATCGTCAAAAGATAATTCACGCTTTTGCGACATTCCTGAACGCTCAAAAGCTTTTCTCGGCTTATAAACATAATTCCAGTCATCACGGGTAACAACAAAAGAATTCCAGAAAGGTGTTTTCGGGAATTTTATACCGTATGCGCTGAACGTAGAATAATCTACAGGACTTGTTATAAGCCCTTTATAGGTATCAGACAAATCATTATAAAAATCTTTATTAATTTCTTTTCTCTGTTTTCCTTCAAGATAAATTTTTCTCAAAAGATACATCCCGAGATTTGAGCTCCCGTCTTTAAATAGGGGTTCATCCCTCATTTCATCTTTTAAAGTTTCAAATTCTGCTACCAAACCTTTTCGCGCATTTCTTTTAGGTTTATCCGTCAAATCAGCAAACAAAGGTTCATCAGGGAAAATTCTCGGCACGAAATCCAAGGAATTTATATCATTCAAATCACCATAAACAAGCTTCATCATCTGAGCCGGAGGCATGTTCTGCCTGTCCTCGTAATCTTCATATAAATATTCTTTCATTGTTGCCGGCAGGTTCTTTTTATTAAATTCGTAAAAATTTGCAGGGGATCTGTTAATTTGCCCGGCAAAAGATATCCCGTAATCCCTGTAAGCAAACTTTGTCAAATAAGGCATTGAACTCTGATTGCTGCCAATAGAATTTTTTGCCGGTTTATTTTGTGAATATAGAATAGTAAGGGGAGATAAACTAACCTTTTGTATTTGCATGCTGAACTTCCTTTTAATAAATGTATATCTACAGTTCTATTATAAAATCCTGAAAAAAATTTTTTGCCAATATAAGCCAATAAGTTTACAAAAATCAAATTTTTTAAAAGTTATATAGCAAATACCACAGATATCATAAAAATCCCGTCATTGCTTGACATGTACAGCAATGACAGCTTTTGTCATTCAACAATTTCGTTTGCGAAGCAAACATTTATAATTAAAAATTTATTTTGTTGCAACTTTTAAAATATCATCAAGCATATCTGTCATCGCAGCTTGTATTTTGTCGCATTCGTCCTTTGTTTTAGCCTCAAATCTAAGTGTAAATACAGGTTCTGTATTACTTTGTCTTATAAGTGCAAAACCGCCGTCAAAAACAATTCTCATACCGTCGAGTGTAATTATATCTTTAATTTCTACCCCGAAGATATTTTTATTACTGCTGATTTTCTCTTTAACGCTTTCAAGAGTTGATTTTTTCAGCTCATTCGGACACGGATACCTTAATTCAGGCGACGAATAGACCGCATCAAACGGTTTCAGCATATCGCATATTGTAAAATCCGGATTGCTTTTTTTGTGCTTTGCAATAATTTCAATAATTCTGCATCCTGCATATATTGCATCATCAAAGCCATAGTACCGGTCTTTAAAGAATGTATGACCGCTCATTTCCCCTGCAAGAATGGCTCCTGTTTCTTTCATTTTTGACTTTATATATCCGTGGCCTGTTTTGCACATTATAGCTTCTCCGCCAAGTTTATTTATAGTATCAAATAATACCTGCGAACATTTAACTTCACTTACAACAATCGGACAAATATTATCCTTTTTACAGTCATTTATAAGTTCTTCTGCATATATAAGCAGTAATTTATCCCCGGTAAGAAATTTACCGCAGTTATCAACAATACCTATTCTGTCGCTGTCGCCGTCGTAGGCAATACCGACATCGGCATGTTCTTTTACAACAACTTCTTTTAATGTATCCAGAGTTTTTTCAACACTAGGGTTTGGATGGTGGTTAGGGAATGTTCCGTCTGGTTCGGAGAATAATTCAACAACATCACAACCGAGTTTCCTGTATAATTCAGGCCCGACAATGCCGCCAGTAGCATTTGCACTGTCAACAACAACTTTTACGCCATTACCAATTCTGCCAAATCTTGAAGTCATATCATCAATATACGATGGGATGATATTATAATTTTGTATAAGCGCAGTGTTTGCCGGCTTAATCTCGCTTGTCCAATTTTGAAGGGTAATACTTTTTAACTCCTTAATTTGCTCTTCATTCAGTGTCTGGCGGTTATAAGTCATTTTTAAACCGTTATATTCTTTTGGATTGTGGCTCGCCGTGATAATACACGCAGCAATAACCTTTTCCCCTTTAGTAAATTCTGAAGGAATCCCCGCAGCTTCCGAATAATATCCGATAGGCGTAGGAGCAAGGCCTAAATTTATAACGTGCGCGCCAGTTGAAGTTATCCCTGCCTGAAGCGCATTTGAAAGTGACGGTGAATGAGTTCTTGCATCCATGCAAACCGTAATATACATAGAACTTTCATTTTTAGATGTTAAATTTTTTAAGTATCTGACATACCCTCTTCCTACGTTATAAAAGAGTTCTTCTGTTATATCCTGTTCGTAAATTCCTCTGATATCGTTTTTCCCGAAAGCATGTGAATACTTATTTTCCATTTATTATTTCTCCTAATCTTCCCTTTATTGTATAATTATAGCATGAAAAAGTTAGCAGAAACTTTCGCACAAAATCAGAATTATGCCGCATGGCTTTTTATATTTCCGGCAGTTCTGGGAACGGTTATATTCATTCTAATACCTGTATTATGTTCATTCGGCTTAAGTTTTGCAAAATGGGATCTTCTAAATCCAATAGAATTTGCAGGTCTGAAAAATTATGCTGACATTTTTACGGAGCCTGTTTTTTTTAAAATATTGCTGAATACAATTGTATTTGCGCTTTCTACGTCGGTTTTTGGAGTAATTATTCCTCTTATACTTGCAGCCGTTATAAATTCGAAAGTCAGAGGAAGCGAATTTTATAAGACAGCATATTTTTTACCGTTTATAACGCCGATGATAGTAATCGGTATTGTCTGGGAATGGATATTTGACCCAAACATCGGGCTTTTAAATCAAATACTGCATTTGCATATAAACTGGCTGTATGACGTTAAATATGCAATGCCCGCTTTAATTTTGGTTTCTGTTTGGAAACTCATTGGATACAACATGATTATATTTCTTTCCTCATTCAGCAGTATCCCCGAAAATATATATGAGGCCGCGAAGATTGACGGAGCAGACTCGTGCCGCACATTTTTTAACATAACAATTCCAATGCTTTCGCCAACTATATTTTTTGTCATAATAATTACCGCAATAAGTTCGTTTCAGGTGTTTGACCTGATTTATCTAATGACCCAGGGAGGCCCCCTGGACAGTACAAATGTGCTTGTTTATTCAATTTACCAAAATGCCTTTGAATATTTCAATGTCGGAAAGGCTTCCGCAACTGCATATGTACTATTTCTAATAATCCTTGTACTCACGCTTATTCAGTGGAGTTTCAGGAAAAAACTTGTATACAACGAAACTGACAGTTAATTTTTGTAAAAATTTTATTAAAATTCTAAAGTTTTGTCAGATATTTTCCGTACAAATAATCAGAGATTGTATGGAGAATTATTCATGTTTGAAGAATTAAAAAATGATGGGATAATTGTTGAACTTAAGACGCTTGTTGACAAAGCAGAAGAATTTAAAAGCGACCTAGATTGTTACTGCGAATTCATGCTTGAGGCATTTTTGAGTACTTCAGGGGTTAATTAAAATAGTCTGGTGCGACAATATAAAAATTTCTTTCTGTCTGCTAGTCTTTAAATATGAAAATTGTAATTATAGGTGCTGTTGCAGCTGGCTCAAAGGCGGCAGCTAAGGCAAAAAGAATGCTTCCGGATGCTGAAGTTCACATATATACGGATGATACCCATGTTTCATATTCTGCATGCGGCATTCCTTATTATATTGAGGGGAATTTCGACGATTACAGAACTCTGCTTGTCAGATCTCCGGAAGAATTTGAACACAGCGGAATAAGAGTTCATTTACGGCATAAGGTAACAAAAATTATGCCTGCATCTAAGCAGCTGCTAATAAACAACCTGAATGAAAACATTTCATTTCTTGATAATTACGATAAATTAATTATTGCAACAGGAGCCAGTCCGATTATCCCTCCAATCAGAAATAATTGCTTTAAAAATGTGTTTACTGTGAGAAAAATCGAAGATGCAATAAATATTAAACAAAAACTGCAGGATGCAAGGAGGGCAGTGATTATAGGCGGCGGCTACATAGGGCTTGAAATGCTTGAAGCATTTGTAAGAAATAACGTATACACAACATTAATTGAACGCGGAAATTACCTAATGCCTGCCCTGGATGAGGATATGTCCGAACTTATTGCTGAAGAACTTTGTAAAATTCATGAAAATAAGTTTGAGATAATAACAGGGCAGGCAGTAACCGAGTTTTGCGGCGACGAGGAAGGTGTTTCTACTGTAGAAGTGGGCAGCGGCGAAAGTTATGAAGCTGATCTTGTAATAATTTGTGCAGGGGTAAAACCAAATGTAGAGCTTGCTGTTGATGCAGGAATTAAATTGGGTGTCACTGGCGCCATAAGAGTAAATAACAGGATGGAGAGCTCAGTTCCTGATATATATGCCTGCGGTGACTGCTGTGAAGAAACTCAAATTATTACAAAAGCTCCTGTATGGATGCCGCTTGGCTCAAATGCAAATAAAGAAGGCAGATGCGCAGCTATAAACTGCTGCGGCGGATTTGAGGAATTCTACGGCGTTTTATCATCGGCAGTAACACAGTGTCTTGGGCTTACAATTTCCCTGACAGGATTAACAGAAAAAGAGGCTGCTAAAGCTGGATTTGACACAGTATCAGCCAAAGTTACCAAAAATGACAAGGTAGGCTATATGCCTGACGCCAATAACATTACCCTGAAATTAATTGCTGATAAAAAAAGCGGCAGACTTCTCGGCGGACAGGCGGTTGGAGCAAAAGACAGCGACAAGAGAATAAATACTCTCGCAACGGCGCTTTTGGCGGGTTTAACGGTCGAAGAATTCAGGAGAAACGATATAACCTATGCACCACCGTTTTCAACCTCCATAGATATGCTTATAAATGCTTCTGATATTCTTAGTGCTAAGCTCAATCAGAAATAATGCTGGCAATATATTTAGCAATTCCCTCACCCATAGAAAAGCAGCTTGTTTGCACTCTTAAAGCCCCCTGAGCCATAAAATCGGCAGAAATGCACCTGCCGGCTACAAAGAGATTAACTATGTCTGCAGACATCATACATTCAATTGGGATTTCATAATCTTGCACCATTTTTAAAGTAGAAGCATTTTTTTTCTTTGAATGGACATCTATCGGATAGTTAGCAATAACAACAGGATTTTTAAATTTTTTCCCTGAAATTATATCATCAATTGTATAAATGTATTTTCCTTTAATGCGCCTGGATGTCCGCACTCCAAGCATATCTGCGATATTTGATATATATGCATTTTCGAAACCCGGAAAGTATTGCCTGCAAAATTCGCTCAGGCGTAATATCGTTTTTCTGGCCAGTATAAGGGCTTTTGAGGCATCTTTCACTGCAAGTGTGTCATTGTAATCAATTATCCGCGGGCAGTTAAATGCAATGGTATCAGGCATTCCGGCCACCGTGAATACCTGAAAATAGTTACTGTCGTGAGGTTTCAGTATGCCGCGCTTTTCAGCATCCTCAAATAAAGGGCGTAAAGCCCACTTCCTGTCCATATCCCAGGTGTATGCAGTAGAAAGGTGTATCTGCCCGTCAATATTCTCTGCAGTCGTTACATTTCTGTCAGTGTCATACTTCAGAAGCCAGTCCGAAAATATTTGTAGATTTATTCCGCTCATCATAAAACGCAAACTCACCGGCTGATTTTCGGATTTTTTTTCTAAAAATTTGCAATTACAAAATTTTCCAATTTCACAATTTCCTGTCGAGTCTACAACATATCTCGTTTCGATAGGTACTGATAACTTTTTCTTTTTCTGTTGTAACTTATCGTTATATACCGATAAAATTTCTTTTGAAATTGTAATAGTCTTTATACTGCTGTTATCAAGCTCAATAGATGTAATATGAGTATCAAAATACACATCCACATTGGCTTTTGCCATAAGTGAATCAAGGGCAATTTTAGTCAGTTCAGGATTGAACCAGCCGGGATTATTTTGATATGTAACTTGTCCGCCAATAACACGCAATTCATTGATTAAATCATGATAAAAATCAGTATTTATCTGGTTTTCCGATGATTTCATAGCCGGAACAACAAGGCCTGAAGTTATTGTGCCTCCAAGGTGAATGTTCTTTTCAATTATAAGTGTTTTTAAGCCAAGCATACCTGCAGTATAAGCTGCAGCACAGCCTGCAGTACCACCGCCAACAACAATTACATCATATTTTGTCATATTTAAATTATATGAAGATATAATTAAATAGGCAAAAAGGTAAATTTATATTAATGGCGCAACAGATTGTCTAGGTGCTTAAAATTGTGGAGATCGTATTTCCCGCTGCAAACAAACTGATATGCTTCAAAAGGAACAGTACGCGGATGCAGGTGATGCCACTGCTCATTAACCATTTTTAATCCTATTATTTCATTCCCCTGTGCATCATAGGCAAAGTATGACAAACGTCTTGCAAATCTTGTCTGGCAGTCAAGAAGCACTTTATTAGCAGAAGCTACAACTCCTTTTCCAAATATAGTTTTGTACGGTTTGCCGTTAGAAACATATTTTGTCCAAAATTCATAATAACGTCCGTTCAGTTCATAGCCTTCAAAGTTTTGCTTTGGGACAATAGTGTCAACATCAACATAGTGGCCGTTTCCAACAGTAACCCAATGAGAACAAAATGCCGGACTAATAGTAATTCCAAATAACGCAACTAAAAGTAATAATCTTTTCACTAAACTACCCTCTTCTAATTAAATATGTATAATGATATGTTATATTAAAATAAATGTCAAGATTTATATCTCATACTTTTTATGTATTTTGAACTTGACATAAGGCTTGAATTTCTAACATCATTCTGATGCTGCCTTATAATTTCCTCATTTAAGGCTGTTAAATTTTCATCACGATAAAATATACCTGCTTTTGTTTTAAGAAGCCCTAAATCGTATTCTGAGAGCTCATATTTTATGAGCGATTTATTTTTTACAGCAATAGTACCTGTAAATTTATTTTCAACTTCATTGTATATTTTACCTGCATAAAATCCCGCATTAATCATTGCATTTCTGACAGCTGCAGAATTTGAGTATGTTAATAAGCGTCCGCTTGGACTTAAATGTTCAAAAAGCAGCTTAAAAAAATCAATAGTCCAGAGTGCAGGACATTTTGCGGGTGTAAAAGCGTCTAAAAAAATGTAATCATATAGATTATTATCGCTTAAAAGTTCAGCTCTTGCATCACTAATTTTGAGGTCAAAATAAAAACTCTTATTTATAAGGCTGTTCAGTGCTCTTTTATAACGTTTTGATAGGTGGTTATAATATATATTATGTAAGAAGGCGCATAAGTCGTATTTATGGGTATTCTTATCGTTCTTCTTACAATAAAGCTTAAATAAATTGATTATGTAAGGGTTAAAATAAATACTGAAATTCTTATCATTTAAGATGCTGTTGATATCCTCAGATTCAAATATTTCCGGGTGAGAGCGGCATATTTTATCAAGCAGAATTATATTTATTTCGTCAGGATAAATTATAAAATTTTTGTCATATATGTTTTTGCTCTTAAAATTCAGGTATTTTGTTATTTTTTCATTTTCAAATGGCAGTTTGTAATTCTTATATGGAATTTTTCCTTTAGACAAAATGAACGGTGACAAAAAAGCTAAATTTTTATCTGTGTCAATTGCTTTAATATAAATTTGAAATTCCTCTGCATCTGACTCACTCTTACAAATTTTATCTGGAATATTATCAGAATATATCTTGTCGTTATAATTAGTATCAGATATTTTATTGGTATATATCTGTTCGTTATAACCTTTGTAGTTTGTATTATAGACATATATCTTATCGTTATATGGT
>CALUUU010000019.1 GCA_944324035.1 Candidatus Gastranaerophilales bacterium | reverse complement strand
ATTGCCCGCCGGCAATACTCTTCACTCTACGCTCACAATCCGCTTTTTTCTTCGCAATTAAAAAGAGAAAATGAACATATAAAAGCATAACCTATGTATGTGTTCGATAGAGGCTCATAACATGGGTTATGTATAAAGTTATACTTCGCCGGTTCGATTTATAAGAATGACGGATTGTCTGTATGCTTTGTAAATTTTTCTTCATATTGTATCAAAATTTTTATTGATGTTTTTTTATAAATAGTATATTATTAAATTTGAATTATTGACAGGTAGTGTGTATGCAAACAGATTATATTCTTCCCAAAAAAGCTTCATTGAAGAAAATTAAGATAAATGAAATTACTTTTCCGGCTCCGGATTTAAAATTGTCTGACAATTCTAAGTCGTTAACTATATCAAAGTGGTTTATGGACTGGATTGACAGTGCTCTTGCAGAAGGTAAAATTTCAGCTAATGACCTGCTTCCTGCAAAAAATGAATTTGCTTATTTTCTCGGGGTAAGTTCAGGAACTATTCAGAATTCTTTAAGGTATATTGAAGATTTGGGTTATGTTGAATCAAAGCAGCGGATAGGTACTTTAATTAAAGACCGCAATCAGCAGGGTGCTAATATGCGGAAACTTACTTCAAAGCGCGAGATTGCAATAGCAGAGATTAAGAAATTTATTTTTAATAATAAGCTGAAAGAAGGGCAGATGCTTCCTTCATCAAGAACTCTTTCTGCCCTTATCGGCTGTTCTGCTAATACTACAAGGCTTGCGTTGGAATATTTGTGTTCCGTAGGAATTCTAAGACATAACATAAAAAAATCTAAAGAAAACGGTTGGGAAGTCCTTTCCCTTGATTTTAGAGAAAATGGGGTAAGTGAGCATATTTCCCAGGAAACACTTGTTGATAAAGTCGGTAATGATTTAAAAATATATATTGATAATAATCTGAAAGTCGGTGATAAACTTCCTCCTCACTCGGAATTATCAAAATTATTAAAGGTTAGTATTAAAACTATTCATGATTCTTTAAAAAAACTTATAGAAGACGGTGTGTTGCTTGCAAGACGGGGGCGATACGGTACTACGGTTATAAAATTGCCAAAAGAGGTTTATAACAATGCTGAAAAGCCTGAAACTTCTATTTTTGCTCCTGCCAAAGATACAGCGTTTTATTACTATGAAAAGACACAAAATGCAATAAAATCTATGATTGCCGAACATTATGAAATAGGTTCAAAACTGCCTTCGATTATGGAACTTTCAAAAGCAATGGATTTAAGTCCAAATACTATAAGAAAAGCTTTTCATAATCTTGCAAAAGAAGGATATCTTGTATTTTCCAGAGGCCGATACGGCGGAACATTTGTTGTAGATATCCCGCAGAGCGGAGAAGAAACCTTTAAATGGCTGGCTGTAAATCCGCAGTATGCCAAAATGTATGACAATTAGTTTCCTTTGGTGGATAAATTCAACTGAAATTGCGGCGGCAGATATATAAAAAAACGGACATTCCTAAGAATGTCCTGTATTTCATTTCTGAAACAAAAAGGATTTACATTAACTTTAAGTCTTTAATATTCAATACCCTGTCTTGCCATTACACCGATATCAAAATAATGTTTAATAGGTTTCATTTCGGTTACAAGATGAGCCATTGCTTTCAATTCAGGATGAGCATATCTGCCTGTTAATACTATTTCAAGATTTTCAGGTTTATGCAGCAATACATCTTTTACTTCGCTTACTTTAATCATATTCATTGCAGTACAAATATTGATTTCATCTAAAATAATAAGCTGGTATTCTCCTGAATTAATGGCTTTTTTTGCGTATTCCCAGCCTTTTTTAGCTTCTTTAAAATCATCCATACAGACATTGTGCGAATAGCATACCCTGTCCATTCCAAACTGAACAACATCAAGATTTGGTAAAAATTTTGATGAAGAAATAATTTCACCGTAAGAAGTAGCGCTGTCGCCTTTAGTGAACTGGATAATCAGAACTTTCCATCCATGTCCCAAAGCTCTTAGTGCTAAACCTAAAGCCGCGGTTGTTTTGCCTTTTCCGTCCCCGGTATAAATTTGAATATAACCATGCTCTAACACTTCTTAACTACCTCCGATAAAAACAATGTTTCCTATCTACATCACCATTTTAAACGATATTTGAAAAGAATTAATCGTTCTTTTGATTGATTACCCCGAGACGGAAATTTAACTAACCCCGCCTCCCAAGATTTGTATAACTATCATAAATCTAAAAGAAAAAAATGACACACTTTTTCTTCCCTCCATGCCAATCTCGTTACAATAAGTTTTATTAACTTTCCCGATAAATAGTATTGATAACACTTTTAAAGAAATCCTGAAATATCAAAAAAATTTACAATTGATTTGTAAATTTCGCTTCACAAAGTCTTGTAAATTTGAAGAATATCACGCTGAGTGCTTTTAGCGATTTTGACTTTGTTAAGTCATGTTAAAGCTTGATGAATACTTAGGTTTGAATCTGGGTATATTATATATTAAGGAGTTTGGAATTATATCTTGGGCCGGCAAAAATTTCTGAAAGAATTGTCTGTTGTCTGGAAATATTAACAAATGTAACAAATTTAAAGCGAGGATGAAATAATTGGGCGAAAAATTTCTTTATATATATAAGTTGACAACACGAGAGAGTATATAGAGATGAACGTCGAGTTAAAATTCAAACCAGGTGTTCGAACATCTTTAAATTCGAGCAACAATATACGCGACAGCTTCTCCGGTAAAAAAACAGAAGGAGGAGTTAATCAAACGCGTAATTCCACGGCGGCATCGGCAAAAGAAAATTTGTCGACTATGACTCGTGCAAGCGGGAACTGGAATTCAAGTACAGGTTCAATATTGAATAATAATACTCCTGTACGTTCAATGAACAATCGTTCTGCAACAGTAAGTACTCCTGCTTCGTCATCAAAAACATCTCCGCAGCAGGGTACGGTAAGAGATAAAAATTATGTACCAGCACAAAGGACAGTAAAATATCAGCAGACAAAATATGTATTCCAGGATTTTGGATTTACACGTGGGGCGACCGGAATGACCGGGCGCAGTGAGCAACGACTGCTTAACGGTGTTTACGGAACCGATTCAAATGCGTATGCGTATTTGAATGCACAACCGCAAATGCAAACGCCTACGGTTGCGGATGCT
The DNA here is from genome assembly GCA_944324035.1 of Candidatus Gastranaerophilales bacterium. GTDB lineage: Bacteria > Cyanobacteriota > Vampirovibrionia > Gastranaerophilales > Gastranaerophilaceae > UBA1221. Next base: position 16,128 of record CALUUU010000019.1, on the reverse strand, counting down.
GCAACAACTGCTACAACTGTTATTGATTTGGTAAAAACCGGAAAAGAATTATTTGATGTAATATTCTCCAAGGACAGCAAAGCTTCTGTAGAGGGCGGAGGTTCCGGCGGAACTGTGAGCCAGGAAGCAACTACACTTATTAATAATTTGAAATCAGCAAATGATTCTGCATCAGTTGCTGAAGCAAAAGCGAATATGGTAAATTGTGTAATAAATGTTGTCCAAGATCTTGGTACTCTAACTGAATCATATAATCAGGCGCTGGAACAAAAAGATACATTAAAATCTGATTATGATACAAAAACAAAGTCTGTCGAAACACTACAATCACAGGTTAATACGCAGCAATCAATTGCAAATAAGAGAACAACAGAACTGCCGAATATGAAAGCGGCATATGAGTCAGCTCAACAATATGCGGATAGTTTACCTGAGGAACCGGCTGATAAGAAAAAAGCCGCACAAGATTTAGCAGATCAAAAGAAAGCTCAACATGACAAACTGGAAGCTGAAATCGGAGCTGCAGAAAAACAGCTTGAAACACTCAAACCTCAGTTAGAAGAAGCTAAAGTAGCCCAGGGTGAAGCTAAGACGAAAATGGATAATAACCAAAAAACAATAGATGAGTTCCCTGCAAAAGAGGCTGATTTAAATGCAACTAAAAAGGCTTTAGATAATGCAATAACAGATGCTAATGAACGGCTTAATAAGTTAGAGCCTAAAGAAAATAAAGAACTAGACAAATTATCAAATAAGCCAGAAGAAAAATTGAATGAAAAAGAAAAAGCAAGAAAAAAAGAACTACAGGATATATATGTAAAACGTCAAAATGTTCCTGGAACTACAATTATTGTTGATGGTGCAGATGCTTTTACAAAATGTAGTGATCCTGACGGAACCCCAAAATATATGGTTGGTACAGAATGGGTTTCTCAAGAAGAATTTATTCAGAAAGTTAATGATGCTCTGCAAAAATTAGATGAAAATATCGAAAAATATAAAAAAGAAGGTAACAACGCAGAGGTATTCCGAGCAGAAACAGATAAAACTGTTTTACAGGGAATGCTTACTTCATAAAAACTTCACTTTTCTTTACGAACGGGTTTACATTTAAACAGGCTTAAGTTAAAATACGAAAGAAGACAGTATTGTCAAGCAAAAAAGAACGGGACACCCCGTTCTTTTTTCTCAATTAAATAGAGAGATCCTTCGGGCTATGCCCTCAGGATGACAGACCGTCATTCTGAGCGAAGCGAAGAATCTCAAAATAAAACAGAGATCCTTCGGGTTTCACCCTCAGGATGACACAAAGAGTAGAAAGAAAGGCAGGTGTGTATGTCAAAACAAGATATAAACAGGTATGAAATTATCGAAAAAATTACACCGTTAATCGAAAACACTGCCATGCGTTTTGGATACGTGCCTATTGAAATAGAATTTGTAAAAGAAAACCACAGGTGGTTTTTAAGAATATATTTGTATTCATCAGAGAAAGATGTAACTCTTGATGATTGTGAAAAAGTAACAAGAAGTTTAAGCGACTTTTTGGATGAGCTTATTCCTGTAAAATATTATCTGGAGGTTTCATCTCCCGGATTGGAGAGAAAATTTAAATCCGATAAAGAATTCGTAATTTTTAAGGGGCGCAGGGTTTCAATAAAATTAAAAGAACCGTTAAATGGCGAAACTGAAAAAATTTTTAAAGGAGAAATTCTTGATTTTGATGAACAAGAAGGTCTAAAGTTCTTGCGTTTTGAAGACGGTGAGGAACTTCAAATCCCAAGAAACAATATCCAATCAGCAAAATTGTACATTGATTAGTTTAAGAAAGAGATCCTTCGGGCTTAAGCCCTCAGGATGACTGACTGGCATTCAGAGCGCAGCGAAGAATCTCAAAAATTTTAAAATCAAATTTTATGTAAATATAAAAAAAGGAGAATAGTTATGATTAAAATTGGCGGTGGAAATTTAAATGAAGCGCTTGAAGAGCTTGAAAGAGAACGCGGAATTTCAAAAGAAGTTCTTGTAAACTCTCTCTGCGATGCTATGGTTGCTGCTTATAAAAAACATATGAGAAACAAAGACGCAACAAATATTGAAGCAATTCTTGACGAACAATCCGGTGAAATCGGCGTTTTTAGTACAAAAGTTGTTGTTGAATCTGTTGAAGATGACGAAACACAGATTTCTTTGGCTGAAGCAAAAGAAATTGACGAAGATGTTGAAGTAGGCGACGAAGTTAAGCTTGAAGTTACACCTGAACAATTCGGCAGAATTGCTGCACAGGCTGCTAAACAGGTTCTTACACAGCGTATAAGAGAAGCTGAAAGAAACCTTGTTCTTAACGAATTCCTTGAAAAGAAAGGTACTCTTACAACAGGGATTATCCAGCGTGTTGAAAACAGAAATGTTATTGTAAATATCGGGAAAACTGATGCAATAATGCCTCAAAAAGAACAAATTCCTGGTGAATATTACAAACCGGGCAACAGAATAAGAGTTTTTGTTCTTAATGTAAAAGAAACAACAAGACTGCCGCAGGTTATCGTATCTCACGCTCATGCTGAAATCGTCAGAGAGTTATTTGAACTTGAAGTTCCTGAAATTGAAGACGGTATCGTTGAAATTAAATCAATTTCCCGTGAAGCAGGTTTCAGAACAAAAATTGCAGTTTGGTCAAACGATCCGGAAGTTGACAGTGTAGGAGCTTGTATCGGGCCTCGCGGAAGCCGTATCCAAACTATCGTTTCCGAACTTAAAAACGAAAAAATTGATATCGTAAGATATTCTGAAGATCCTGTTGAATACATTGTTAATGCACTTTCTCCGGCAAGAGTTGTTTCTGTTGATATCTTAGCTGATGATGAATATGCACACGAAGCTATGGTTGTGGTTCCTGACGATCAGTTGTCTTTGGCTATCGGTCGTGAAGGGCAAAACGTAAGACTTGCTCACAAGCTTACCGGCTGGAAGATAGATATCAAGAGTGTTTCTCAAATGGAAAAGGCTGAGGCTGCTCATGCATACGAAGAACCGGAAGAAGTTATTGAAGATGATTTTTCTCACGAGGATGATGACGAACTCCAGCAGGAAATAGAAGAAGAAATGAATCAGCAGGCTTATGATGAAGAAGATATCCAGCATGATGAACCTGTTGAAGATGAAGCTTCCGAAGAAGAATAATAACTTAAACATATTAATGTTTAAAAAAATCCCTGTCTTTAGACGGGGATTTTTTGTTAATTAATGTAACAAAAATAAATATTGTTTCCTCTTTATATCAATTTTATATCAATAATATTTTTTATATAAATATATTAAAGGAAGTACATAATATGAGGATATATTTATGGGTTCAGGTTCAGATGATTTAAGCGTAAGATTACAAAAGTTAGCAAGCCAGACACAAGCAGCGCTGGGTGATTCAGCTAAAGTTGAGGTGGTCAAAAGTGACACCACATACCAAGTTTGGGAAGAATTCCACAGAAGATATCCCCACCTTCCATATCCTTCAAATGATGGAAGTACAATTAAGCCAAGAGAATTTTCATATCTTCCGGATGAAGAAAAATTGAATCAGGATTATGAGGCAAAGCTTGCCAGCGCCATTCCGATGTCTGCTCCGGAAGCTACAGATGAAGCAGAAGAAAGTGAAGAAGCAGGTGCTGTAGAAGAGGCGGAAAATAATGAGGCCGCTGAAGCTTCGGAAGATACGGAAGAGGCCGCAGAGGATGAAGCTGCAGAAAATACAGAAGAAACTGGTGCATATGCAGGAGAAAATAAACCTGCCGCAAATGCTAACTGGGCGGATTTAAACGGCAAGAATTTTGAGGTAATTGATGAACCTGATGAGAACGGGAATATTCCAACACGTCCTATTCATGGTGAAATAAAAGTCGAGGGTGAGGCTAAAAACGGTGAAAATCCGGCGAAATTTACGATAACCGATTCTGACAATGGAGGTGTTTATACTTTTGAACTTGATACAAGTGTTAAAGATAAAGTAGTTTACCGCTGTGTATCAGGCCCGGAAGGGGCTTATTCAAAAGGTAATGATTATGAATTGAGGACAATTGACGGTAAACCAATTCTTGTTCAGATGAAATCTTCAGAAGGGCACGGTATGGGGGTTGCCAGAGTAAATGCAGCCACAGCCGCGGAAGAAGAGGAAGATATTGAAGATGCTGAAAAGAGTGATAATGTTGAGGAAACTTCCCAGATGACTCCGGAACAGCGAGAAGCAAAAATCAATGAAGAAGCTGAGGCAATATTAACGGATGAAGCGCTTCCTGATGATGCAAAAACTCTTCTTTTAGCCGCAAATATGACATTGGCAATGGCAGCATATTCTGACCCTAAGCCAAAAATAAGTAAAGATGAAGACGGTAACGAGGTTGCAACATTGCCTGACGGCAGGCGGATTAAAATAAGACGCGATGAAAACGGCGAGATTATACAGGTTGCAATTGACAACGACACCGACGGAAAAGCCTGTGACGTAAATTACCAAAAAACGCAGGTGTCTTATGAAAGTAATCCGGAAAAACATCGCTATGAAAAGACTTTAGATTCAACATATTATAATTTTGACAAAATCTTAGAACTTGCAAAACGAATTTTTGGAGAATAAATTTAAATAATAACCCGCTGATAAAAAGCGGGTTATTTTTATGATAATTCTCTTATCAATTCCTGGGCTTCTTCAAATTCAGGGAATATATCAACTGCTTTTTCCAAATTTTGCAGAGCTTCATCCGTATTTCCGAGTTCTTTATCACATTTCGCAATCCAGAATAGAAGGTTAATATTATTTTCACTTGTTTTTAACAGGTTATTAAATATTATTTTTGCCTGTTCATAATTTTCAAGTTCAAAGTAACACATTCCCAAAAGATTTTGGACTTCCGGATTTTGGTCAAGTTCAAATGATTTTATGAGATACATTTTAGCATCTTCGTAATTTTTCATTAAAAATCTGATTTTGCCTGCTATGTACAGAAAAAATCCGTTTTGGACAGTATGTCCGATAGCCCTGTCTATCTGCTCCAAAGCTTTGTCATACTCTTGTAAAAACATTTTGTTTAATGCGGAAAAAGCCAGGGTTTCATAACCTTGCGGGTTTATATCCAGAGCTTTTTGGTAATATTCATCAGCTTTTTTGAAATTAGCTGTTGCATGGAGAAAATTTGCATACTCTGAAATTATTGAAAAATCGTCAGGGGCAGCTTTCAATGCAGCATTAAACTCATCCTCTGCATAGTCAAAAAGACGTTTACTCAGGTATAAAACCCCTAAGTCTTTGTGAGCAAGTGCATAATCAGGCTTAAGTTCAATAACTTTTTTTAAGATTTTTTCTGCCCTGTCAAGATCCTGTATTTTCATGCAGATATGTGCAAATTTGTAGTATACATCAAAGCCGATATTTCCCAAAAGCATAACTCTTTCATATATTTCTTTCGCAAGTAGCGGCTGATTTGTTTTTAAAAATAAATCGGCAAGTTTTTGCGCCATTGAAACTGATTTCGGGTTCATTGCCACAAGTTTTGAAAGTATTGCTATTGCATATTTGTATTCCCCCGTTTCCTCATAACAGGCAGCTAAATTGTACTGGTAAGTCTGTTTTTCCGGGTGATGTGTTGCTAAAATTTTATAATGTTTTATAGCGTTTTCAAAATCTTTGATTTTTACCTCTGACAATGCCATTGCTGTAAGGTAACTGTCATTTGGTTCTATTGCATAAGCTTTTGCAAAATATTCGCATGCCTCTTTGTGCTTATTTTGCATTTGCAAAATCGAAGCGATATTAAAATAAGTGATTGAATTATCCGGATCAAGTTTGCTGGCTTTCACAAAATTTTCATACGCCTTGTCTAAATTTCCAATGGTTATATAGCAAGTTCCAAGATTGTTATACAATTGCGAATGTTCAGGCTGAAGTTCCAGAGCTTTTTCTAAATATGTCACACTTTCGTCAAAGTTTTTCAATGACATATAGGCTGTTCCGATTATGTAATAAATCATATAATCTCTTTTTTCGAAATCCAGAGCCATTTTGCCGTATTCAACCGCTTTTTCTTCTTCTCCGCTTTTTATATAAATTACGGCAAGACATTTATATGCTTCAAGGTAATTTTGCCGAAGCTCGATAACTTTTTCGTACGCAGAAATCGCATGAAGGTTATCTTCAAGATTTTCATAGCAGCTTGCGAGATAAAACCAGCTTGTAGCATCATCAGCAGCGTATTTTACAACCGTTTCATAATTACTTTTGGCTTCTTTGTAATTTTCAAGATTTACATTACATAACCCAAGAAGTTTCAATTCTTCTATATGTTTTTCATCTCCTGAAGCAAATTGTTCTAATTTATCCTTAGCTTCTTTAAATTTTTTATCGGCTATTAATGTTGTAATCTCATCAAGATTTATATTTTCCATAATTAGTATTCCCGGTTTAATTGTTTGTTAATATTTATTGTCTGCTGGCGCATTCTTTCTATTTCTTCCACCTGTTTGTTTACGTGTTCTTCAACACTTTCTTTGTTTAATGAAGTTCCGCTGAGTCCGGCTCCGCCAAAATCTTTCAGCATAGGCATCATAAAGATAAATAAAAGTGCAATAATCAGCATTGCAAGTAACATACTTATTGCTCCTGAGGCGTTTAATCTTTTCATCTCTCTTCTCCTTTATTTTAGCCTGTTCTTGTTGATAAAGAATGCAACAGCTTCATCTATTGTATTTGGCGAATTTAATTTATCATCAAGCAAATTTTTTTTAGTAATTGTATTCTTTGATAGAAAGTTTTTGTATAAACATAAGCCGGCACCAATAAGCAGAAGTGAAACTATAACTGCCCCCATGGTAATCATAAACTTAGCTATAACACTATTTAGTGAATCGGTTTTAAATTGAAATCCTGAGCCAAAAACAGTCATATTTTGTGCCAGCGCAGTATCTGTTACAGTTTGATTATCTGCTATACCTGCACACATACCGCCTTGGACTGACAATATTATCAGTCCAAGGATTAGTATTGAAAATATTATAATTTTTTTATTCTTCAGCATTTTCTTCTTTTGTTGTTTTCTTTGAACGTGTACGTTTTGAAGCTCCTCTGTTAGGACGTCTTGTTCTCTTAGGCTTTTCTTCCTGTACAGCAGGAGTATCTGTAACAGCCTGTTCTTCGATCTGCTCCTGAGCCGGAACTTCTGTATTTTCATTATTGTCTTGTCTAGAGATTATTTCAACATTTTCAATTATTTCAGGTTTAATCTCTTCGTTAGGTTTAAGCACTGTTTGTGCTGTTTGTACATCTTCTGTTACCACAAGCGGAGTTTCAACCTGATCGCCCTGCGGCTTTTCAAATTTATTTTTTCTTCCGCGTTTTCTGCCCTTTTCACGTTTTTCTGTTTCCTGAACAGCAACAGTTGACGGGTTTTCAACTTCAACAGGGGTTGGAGCCTGAGAAACCTCAACAGTTTGTTCTGTTTTGATATTTTGCTCTTCCTGAACTTTTTGTTGATTGTTATTTTTGTTGTTCTTTTTGAAATTATTTACAGGAAGTTTTAATTTTGCAGCTTTAGCTCTGTATTCACCTTCTGCTGTAGGCGTAGCAAAGTTGAAATCAATTATGGAACATCCGCTGCCCTGGCAGTGAGGACATTTTTTCGTAAATATTTCTGATAGGCTCTGCCCTTGTCTGTGGCGTGTAAGCTCAACAAGCCCTAAATCAGAAAGCTGGCCGACCTGAGGTTTTGCCTTATCAGGTTCAAGCGCAATTTCAAGTTCTTCAAGCATAGCAAGCTTGTCTGCGCGTGACGTCATATCAATAAAGTCTATAATAATCATTCCGCCGATATTTCTTAATCTTAGCTGGCGCGCAATTTCGTGCACAGCTTCAATATTTGTTTTCAGAATGGTTTCATCCTGGGTTGCAGAACTTACAAATTTACCGCTGTTAACATCAATTACAGTCAACGCTTCTGTCTGCTGTATAAAGAGATACCCGCCGGAAGGCATATTAACTTTTACGTTCAAGGCTGCTTTGATTTCTTTATGAATATCCATTGCAACCAAAAGCGGTTCTGTACCTTTGTATAATGTTACATTTACGTTTTTGTTTATGTGCCAGTTCTGGAGAATATTTTGTACACGGTTAAGTGCAAAGGCTGTATCTACAATAATTTCCTTGGTATCCTCTGTGCAGGCTTCCCTTATAACTCTGTACAATAAATCCTGATCACGGTAAATAAGATTTGGCGGAGTCATAGTTTCTGCTGATGTAATAATATTATTCCATTTTTCAAGAAGGATTTCCAAATCTTCCTGCAAATCGGCTTCTGATTGGCCTGCAGCTTCAGTTCTTATAATAACTCCAACCCCTACAGGCTTTATTAAATTCATTATAGCCTTAAGTCTGGCTCTTTCTCTTGAACTTTCTATCTTTTTGCTGACACTTACACCGGGTTCATTTGGCATTAAAACCAAAAATCTTCCCGGCAGGCTTATTTGAGTTGTAACTCTTGGCCCTTTGTGTCCGGTTGGTTCTTTTTCAACCTGGACAATAAGTTTTTGTTTTGGCGAAAGCTTATCTTTCAGGGTTCCTTTGCCCATAACATCCTGGGCGTGTAAAAAGCCCATTTTATCGGTGCCGACGTTGACAAATGCGGCATCAATACTTGGTAATATATTGTCAACCGTTGCAAGGTAAACATCCCCCAAAAGCACATCGCCTCTGTGAATAAAAAAGTCCGTTACTTTTCCGTTTTCAAGAACTGCCGCAATATTGTCACGTTCTGCAATAACAATTTTTTGGCCCTGTTCTTTTACGTTTTTGTTTCTGTCGTTTGCCATTTTAAATCCTTTATTATCTTATAACTCTCTTAAATTTTCGTCAAAAAACTTTATTCTGGTAATATCAAAAGCATTGTCAGGCGAAATTATATTCATTAATACATCTGCCCTGAGTGCCGGTATATCAGTTTTTTGACCGGTTTTTAAAACTATGAATAAACAATTCCCTTCAAATCTGTATGATTTTATAGCGGGTTTTATGTTTATTTTTTGTGTTAAACCTTTTTTGTTTTTCTTCTCGATAAAAATTTCTTCGGAAGATAAAACTCTGTCTGTATTATACTTCAAATTTTCAAAATCGTAAAGCTCCTGATTAATCGGTTTAATCTTGTATTCAGCCCAGGCTGCTGTCATATCAATGGCTTTGGTTGATTTATCTATTTTTACAATACTTATAATTTTACATTCTTTAGGCAGAACTTTTTCTAATTCACATTTAAGTGTATTTTCCGCGATATCCTCATTCAATTCAATATCCGCGAGTTCACATTCACTCTGAGCAAAAAGAGGTAACGCCACACCCATTGATATTTTCATTGTCGGGTTAAATCCTTGTGAAAAAGCAACTTTTAAGTTGGTTCTCGATATTGCTTTAAAGAAAGTGTTCTGCCAGTCAAGATGTGAAAAATATCTTAAAATCCCGGTTTTAGTAAGCTTAATTCTGTATTTGTAAACAGGAAGCTGTTCGTGATTTCTTGAATCAGACGGATCAGGTCTTTCTTCTATTTTAAATTCATATGCTGATTTGAACGGTTTTGCCATAACTTTATGTGTTTTTAAATTAGGACAAACCCCGCAGTTTACACAAGTTTTTTCACAGGTTGGCACTATATGGCTTTCAGGCATGTTTTCAGGTCTAAATGCCTGATTGTATTCATTTACAAACCAATCTTTGTTTACTCCGATGTTTATAAAATCCCATGGAAGAACTTCTTCTCTTGAATATTCTTTTTGTGCAAGTTCAGTGAGATTTATATCAAGTTCATCTGCCGTTTTATACCATATTTCTTCATTGAAATATTCGCCCCAGGCGTCAAGATAGCAGCCTTTTTTATAAAGGGCTGCTATATACCTGCAAAGTTTCTCATCTCCGCGGGTCAAAACTGCTTCAATTTGTGATACGCTCTGTTCGTGATAATTTATTTTAACGCCTTTGATATTTTTAATTTTATCTTTTAAATAATGAATATGTTCCGTTACTTTATTCAAATCCATCTGAGGGCACCACTGGAACGGCGTAAAAGGTTTCGGAACAAAAATAGACAGGGTGCAGGTTATTTCCATTCCGTGTTTTAACCCTTTTTCCATTTTTATACCCCGGCAGCGATAGCGGATTTTCCTGAAAAGTTCTGCCATTTCATCCATATCCTCCAGGGTTTCGGTTGGAAGGCCGCAGATAAAATAAAACTTAACCCTCGACCAACCGTATTCATAGAGGGTTGTTACCGCATCCAGTATCATATTTTCTGTTATATTCTTTTTTATAACATCTCTTAATCTCTGAGAGCCGGCTTCCGGTGCCAAAGTCATTGTAGATTTTCTGACACTCTGTACAAGATTTGCAAGCTCAAGGTTAAATCCGTCAATTCTTTGGCTGGGAAGTGATACCGAGATTTTTTTCTTATTAAAATCTACAGATAATTCTTTTATAACTTCATTAATATTTGCATAATCGTTTGATGAAAGCGATAAAAGCGAATATTCATCGTAGCCGGTGTTTTTTACAAGTTCTTTTGTAATTTTAATAATCTCTTCGGCACTTCTTTCTCTGACAGGCAGAGTAACATGACCCGGCTGGCAGAAACGGCACATCCTGCCGCAGCCTCTCCGGATTTCAACAACTGCTCTGTCCTGTACAGATGATGAAAACGGTATCGGATATTTTTTCAGTGCGGTTTCATATGTAAGCTGTGCAATTCGTTTTGTAACTTTACCGCCGGTTAATTTAGACCAGCGTCCTGAGTTTTCGCCTTCGCATAAGGCTTTTATTCTTTCATTACGCGGCAAATTTTTGGTCTTTTCCAAAATTTCACAGACTTCAATAATACTGTCTTCGCCATCGCCTATCATAAATACATCCACAAAATCCGCAAGAGGTAACGGGTTGAAGGCACACGGGCCTCCCGCTAAGATAATAGGATGTTCATCTGTGCGCATATTGTTTCTATATGGAATTCCTGACATTTCAAGCATTTTCAATACTGTTGGATATGCCATTTCGTATTGCAGGGAAAAACCCACTGCATCAAAATCTTTTATAGGGCGTTTGCTTTCAAGTCCGTATAGCACTTCAGGCTTAAAATCAGGTTCCGGCGCATAAGCTCTGTCGCACATATACCTTTCGTGTTCATTTATCAGACCATATAAAACCCTTACACCCAAATTAGATATTCCTATTTCGTATTTATCAGGAAAGCAAAAGGCAAATCTGACTTTTGCACTGTCAAAATCTTTGTTCGCTGATAAAAATTCTCCGCCTACATATTGGTAAGGCTTGTTACAATGAAATAATGCCTCGTGATATTTTTCAAAAAAACTGTCCATACTTCTGTTTGATTAGTGTACTCTCAGTTTTAATTATAGAATAAAAACAATTATTTACAAAGAGGAACGAAATGTGACTTATATAGCAAATTCCACAGATACCATAAAAATCCGTCATTCTTACATAACCAATGTTACGGGAACATAGCGTTTATACTCTTTCTCCTGCTTGGGGAATGCTGGGATGGGGAGTTATGTCACCAGAGAAATTAATGTACGAAACTCTAATCTTAGTTATGTCATAAATCACACCGCTTAATCTTGGACAGTAGTGGAAACAAGTTCAGCATGACAAAAATTTTGGTTCGCTTTGTCAAACAATTTCAGAGTCTGCCCTGAATTTATTTCAGGGGTGACAAATTTAGATTTTTTAGTGTAAACTGCGATATAAATGCACCAGAAAGAATTTATACGCTTACACTAATCCCATGAGTATTGTTTACCGGTGCAGACATCTTCAATTTGTATGTACTTGGAAAGAATTGCCTTTGCTTCAACATCAGTACAGTGGCATGGAAATATTACTTTTACTTCTTCTTCTTGTAAATACTTGCCAAGAGCATTAATTTCTTCTTCTGTTCTGTTTATCAAATACAAGCCGCCGATAATTGTATTAACTTTATTTACTCCTGTTACATATTTTGCGTGTTCTATAATGTTTTTTGCACCGCTGTGTGAACACCCGGACAAGATAACAAGACCATCTTTGGATTTATATGCAAGCGCTGTTTCGTCAATATAATCCTGTTTCGGTTGTTCATATACAATAGGAATTTCTCCTAAATAAACTATCTTTGAAGTAATAAATTTGGGAGTTTTGGTTAAAATCAAATTGAAAAACTTTTGGATTTCTTCCTGTGTAAGAGTGAAATTTTCTCCGTTATATATCTCGCCATCCTCCGGTTTAAATACGTTTGGATGCGCAATTAGTTTTTTTTCATTAAATTCTATTCCGGAAAGTTTAAATTTTTGGTACAATGCCTGAAGTCTTAAAAAACCTCCGATATGATCAATATGGCCGTGGGATAGAATAATATCAGTAACATCTGCCAAATCAATCTGCATATTATATGCATTTTTTATAAATGCATCACTGGAACCGCAATCAAATAGAAGCTTGGTGTTATCATCTTTTACATAAAAAGATAAGCCGTGTTCTGATATGTAACAACTTTCCTTAGATTTATTATTGTCAACTAAAACTGTTAATTCCATACGGATAATTTTATATTATGTTTCTAATTTTGTCAATAAAAATCGCCTAAGCCGAAGTGTCAGGAAAATATTTGTCTATTTCTATTATTTTACCGTCAAGAGTATTTTCTTCAAATGATTTTATAAATTTGAATAATGCGTCATTTGGGACATCGTAGTTATATAAAACAGTTTCACCTTTGTATTCCCGCATAACTCTTACAATATAGTGGCAGCCTTCGGCATATTTTAAAAGATGTTCTTTATTAAATTTATTGCCGTTTGTATCTTTATCAAGTCTTACATAATTAAAGCCGGCATAAAATTTGACTTTTTCTCCCGACTGCTGCGGCAAGTCTTTATTATGTCTTGAAAAAATATTTGTAACTTTTTTATTGATTTCATCGCTCATACGATTATTAAACAATATATTTTTTACTTTGTCTAAATGTTAAGTTTTTTAATGTTGCATGGCGCTTGTTTTTGGATTAAAATACTGGTATAAATTTAAGATATTGAAGGGGGATGCAGAGAGTGGCTATAGAAAGGCAAAAAGTTGTTGAACAGGATAAAATACAGCGTCGTCATAATTTTGACCCTGTAGAAAGTAATTTAACCGAAGAACAGGTTAAATTGGAAGCGTCAAGATGTCTGAATTGTAAAAATCCAAAATGTGTACAGGGATGTCCTGTTAATATTCAGATTCCGCAGTTTATCCACGCCATAAAAGAAGGGGATATCCAAAAGGCAGGGGATATAATCCGTGAAACAAGTATGCTTCCTTCTGTTTGCGGAAGAGTCTGCCCGCAGGAAAGACAATGTGAAGGTAATTGCGTTTTAGGAATTAAAGGCCAGCCTGTTTCAATAGGAGCTTTGGAAAGATATATAGGCGACAATACCAAAGCGGATGATGTTGAAATTAAGCCTACCGGTAAAAAAGTAGCTATTGTCGGTTCCGGATGTGCAGGAATTACCGCGGCTGCAGATCTTAGAAAAGCCGGGCATGATGTTGAAGTATTTGAAGCTTTGCATGAGTTTGGCGGAGTCTTAAGATATGGTATTCCTCCTTTCAGGCTGCCGAGAACTGTATTAGACAGGGAATTAAACAATTTGAAAAATATGGGGGTAAAATTCCATTCAAATGTTGTTGTCGGCAAATCCATTACTCTTAAACAATTAAAAGAAGACGGGTTTGATGCTATATTTATCTGTTCCGGCGCAGGATTGCCGAAAATGCTTCATATCCCGGGAGAAAACTTAAACGGTGTATTTTCTGCAAATGAGTTCTTGACCCGTGTCAATCTTATGCATGCCGGGCAGCCAGGCAGTGTAACACCGCTCAGGGTTGGAAAAAAGGTCGCAGTATTCGGCGGCGGCAATGTTGCAATGGATGCTGCAAGAACTGCTGTAAGGGTCGGATTTGAAGAAGTCTATATAATTTACAGAAGAACTGAAAAAGAGCTTCCTGCAAGACTTGAAGAAATCCGCCACGCAAAAGAAGAAGGCATTATTTTTAAATTTTTGTATGCTCCAAAAGAAATCCTCGGTGAAAACGGATATGTAAAATCAGTTGAACTTGAGGTTATGGAACTTGGGGAACCTGATGCTTCAGGCAGAAGAAGACCGGTTTCGACCGGAAAATTAGAAACAATGGATTTGGATACCGTAATTGTTGCTCTTGGTACCGGGCCTAATCCGATAATACAACGTTCGGCAGAAGCTGAAGGGCTTGATATTGTAACGGATGCGAAAGGGTATATTACAGTAGATGCAGAAAGCCGTGAAACATCTGTTCCGACAATTTATGCCGGCGGAGATGTAGCCCCGGTTGGAGAATCTAATGCAATAAACGCTATGGGTGCCGGTAAAAAAGCTGCTAAAGCTATTAATGAGTTGTTAAAATAGTAGTATATGAAAAAACTTCCGCAAAATTTTATTATAATTTTAGCTGTATTATTTCTTATGCTTCCAGCAGGAGCATTTGAGCTTGACTGGTCTGCCGATGAGGAAATCAGAAAAAATTACCAGCCGTCTAAACTTGAACAGGAGGTTCTACCGGGTCTGCCGAGTATTCTAAAACAAGAAACTTCTGCAGCTCCTGTAGAGAATATTCAAAAATCTTCTCCAATATCAGCTCAACCGATAAATTCAGCCCCACCTAAATCTACTATAGAAACGGAATATTCAAATGGGTTTAACAGGGTTAAGCAGATGAAAGATGATTCTTTTACCGCCATAAAAATTCGCAAAGGTACAAAGTTCCGGGTTCAATCAAAAACTAAAGTTTCAGATTGGAATACTCCGGGCGCCAGAATGACATTTGAATCTATTGCTCCGGTGACCCAGCGTTATATATCTGTTCCTGCCGGGACTACATTCAAAGGTGTAATAGAAGATTCGCATCAGCCGAACGGTTTTGGAAACGGCGGGCTTTTAAAGCTGAAAGCAGACAGCGTTATATTAAAAGGTGCTTCCCGCCCTGTTAACGCAAAAGTTATAAGAGCTAACGATAAAATAATATTTTTTAATAATATAAAAGGAAAACGCGGGTATATAAGAGGAATTGGCAGAGTTGTTGATAAAGGCGAGAATTTCTATAAAAAATCCAGAAATACATCCAAAAAACTGGCGGATAATCCTGTAGGTGTAATTATATCTCCAATTCCGACTGTTGTTGGTGCTGTCGGATATGCGGTTAATCTTGTTGCCTCTCCGGTTACTGCTCTTTGGTCAAAAGGGGATCATATATCGCTTCCAGCCGGAACCAATTATGTTATTAAACTTAAAGAGCATGCCTATATTTATTAAATATCTATAATTGCCCAAGTTTTATAGGGAGTTATATAGCAAATTTCACATTTACATAACCCATGTTATGTGCCTATATCGACCACATACATAAGTTATGTAAATTTATTTGTTCATTTTTTCTTCTTTGGCATCAAAGAAGAAAAAAAGGAACCTTTCACAAAGTGAAGCCATTTTGCACGTTTCGAGCAGAGCTCTCAACTGCAAAAGAAGGCAAAAAGAAGAAACAGCAAAAGTTTTCTGCGCTGCCTAACGGCATCGCTTTGACCGAATGGATGTTCATTCCGTTTGCTTCGCAAACGAAATCTTTAAGCGCTGCTAAGGACAACGCAGCGCATTTACTCCTTCCCCTACTTGGGGAAGGCTGGGATGGGGAGCTCTAAAGCAGAAAAATTAAGTTTTGTCATCCTTACAAAATGAACCGTATTTGTGTAGCTGTCTGTCATCGTGAACGAACGTGAAGGCTCCCTTATTACACGAGATTCTTCGGGCTAAAGCCCTCAGAATGACAGAACATTACTCACCTTAAGGTGAGTCAGGCGAACGTGCACGCAGTGCAATAGTGAGCCTTGAAAGA
This sequence comes from Candidatus Gastranaerophilales bacterium, assembly GCA_944324035.1. GTDB lineage: Bacteria > Cyanobacteriota > Vampirovibrionia > Gastranaerophilales > Gastranaerophilaceae > UBA1221. Next base: position 155 of record CALUUU010000019.1, on the reverse strand, counting down.
ATTTGAGCTGAAAGCTCAAATATCATATTGGCATTGAGCGTCAGCGAAATGCAGGAAACGTTTGCGTGTTTTCTTTTCTTTCGGCTATTTCTTTTCTTTTGCCTCGCAACCAAAAGAAAAGAAATAGACATGTGCCGATAACATGGGTTATGTAA
>CALUUU010000018.1 GCA_944324035.1 Candidatus Gastranaerophilales bacterium | reverse complement strand
TTGATGCACATAACTTGGGGCATGTAACTAATTGCTTGACATGTACAATTATGAGGCTGAAAGCCGAAGAATCTTTTCTATTTAGATACTTTGCTAACGCTCAGTATGACTAATGGCTGCCGGACGATGTTTTGCGTTGTAAGTATGACGCAGTTCGGAAAATTATTGGTGAAATTTGCTATATACATCCCTTTCGTATTATCTTTTATTATTTTTTTGAGCATGGTAAAATTTTGGCAGTGATATTAAAGGATGAGGAAGTTTTTACAATGAAAATGTCAAAAATGTTTGTGCAGACTTTAAGAGAATTCCCTTCTGATGCGGAAGTTGTTTCTCATAAGATGCTTGCACGTGCAGGATTTATAAAAAAACTTACAAGCGGTGTGTATAACTATATGCCTCTTATGTGGAGAGTTTTAAAGAAAATAGAAAATATAGTAAGAGAAGAAATGGATAAAGCCGGAGCACAGGAACTTTTAATGCCGTTTGTCCAGCCAAAAGAACTCTGGGAAGAATCCGGAAGATGGGATGCTTACGGAAAAGAACTTATGCGTTTAAAAGACAGGCATGACAGAGTTATGTGCCTGGGGCCGACTCACGAAGAAATTATTACGGCGCTTGCGCGTGATGTTCTGAAATCTTATAAGCAGATGCCTGTAAATTTATACCAGATTCAATCAAAATTCCGCGATGAAGTACGTCCAAGATACGGACTTTTGAGAGGCAGAGAGTTCATCATGAAGGATGCCTATAGTTTTGATACTTCCCAGGAAGGGCTTGATAAAGAGTATGAAAATATGGCGCACGCTTATACAAAAATCTTTAACAGATGCGGACTTCCGACAAAAATGGTTCAATCAGATTCCGGTGCTATAGGCGGAAGCGTAAGCCATGAATTTATGGTACTTACAGATACCGATGCCGGAGAAAACGATGTTTTCTATTGTGATGAATGCGGTTATGCCGCAAACTCAAACCATGCAGTATCAAAACTTCTGCCTGCTGAAACTGACGGCGCAAAATATTTCAGCAAAACTGAAATTATCGACACACCAAATACTCATTCAATTGAAGAGTTGGCAGAGTTTTTAAACATCCCGTCAACTTTGATATTAAAAACTTTAGTTTATATTGTCGATAAAAATCCTGTTCTTGCACTAATCAGAGCAGATAAAACCGTTGAAGAAACAAAATTGATGAATGCTGTCGGCGGAAATGAAATAAGAATAGCATCTTCTGCTGAAATTGCGGAACTCATGGCAGAAAAAGGCTTTGATGCTGTTCCCGGATTTATCGGGCCAAATGGCATGACAGGAATTACAATTGTTGCGGATGAAACAGTGCGCGATATGAAGAATTTTGTAGTTGGTGTAAATCAAACCGATAAACATAAAGTGGGCGCCAATTTATCAGATATTCCTGCAATAGAAAATTATGTTGATATCAGACTTGTTGAAGCCGGGGATTTTTGCCCTGATTGCGGAAAACCTTTGAAAGTTACGCAAGGTATAGAAGTCGGAAATATTTTTCAGCTCGGAACTAAATATTCAGCTCCGATGAAGGCTGTTTATTTAGATGAAAATGGAAAAACAAAACCTTATATTATGGGGTGTTATGGTATAGGAATCTCAAGAACAGCAGCAGCTGCCGTCGAGGCTCACCATGATGAGCACGGTATAAAATGGCCGATTTCAATCGCACCTTATCACGTTGTGATTGTACCGGTAAATATTAAAGATGAACTTCAGATGAAAGTCGCAAATGAGATGTATGAAAAATTACTCTCTGCAGGTGTTGAAGTAGTTCTTGATGACAGAGATGAACGCGCAGGTGTTAAATTTAAGGATGCGGATTTGATAGGATTTCCGTTCAGGGTTACAGTGGGTAAAACTATCAACGAAGGTTTTGTGGAATACAAAATCCGTGAAACCGGTGAAATGCTGAAACTCGCTCCTGAAGAAGCTGTTAAAGATTTAATCAAAGAAATTTTGAATAAATAAACTCAAAAGCGGGATTTATAATCCCGCTTTTATTGTCTCATCAATCAATTGAACAAAAGACGTAACCAGCATTACAGCGATTAACTTTTTGTATACTTGTATAATCATAATATCCACTATTAAGAAAGGCACGTCCATAATAATACCCTGCATATGCTACTCCATCAGGATGAGTCCAATTATCATCAGATACTTTGTTGGCAATAGCAGTACCATATAGACTAAACCCAAATTTACTTGTATCAAATGTTGTTTTCTTATCTGAATTAGAAAAATAATCTTCCGGACCTATAGTTTTATCTGTACCGTAAAATAACATTGCCATTTGAGCTAAATCTTCCATTGAAGGAAGTTTATCAGCCCCACCGCAATGTTTAGCTGCACCGGCCCAAAAGTCCCCATTACCACAACCCATAGAGCAAGAAGTTATACCGAATTCTCCGGTTTTCGCGAGTTGGTGACAATCTGAATCCGGAATTGAAGGCGCAAGAATAGGTGCTGAAAAACATTTTCCATTGGGTAGTTTTAATGCACAGTCAGAGCCAAGTCCGTTGGCATTGAACAATATGACATCTTGGTTAAGTTTATTTGGATTTCTTCTCCCATTTATCTCAAAAACAGCAGCAACACAACTAGCTGTTTCATTAGTTACAGGAATATTATCTTCTGTAACCCAAGGATATGATACTTCAGGGTTAAGAGCTTTGCATTTTGTATTATATGCTATTATCATCGGTGTCCCATCGGCAGTTATTATGCCTACATTTGGAGAAGAAAAATCGCTGTATTCGTCATTTTTCATTTTTAGAAATTTCCCAGTCTTTGTTTTTGCAATATCATACTGAGTTCCATCAGTTAAAGTTACATAATCGTACGGCCAACAGCCACGCAGATGCTCTACATCACAAATTTTCGCTATAGCAAGGTGTTTTTTTAGTTCATTTACAAAGTCAGCAGTACTATCATATGGGCCTATAAGTCCAAGGGATTTCATTTTATCAGTAGCTTGTGTAAATTTATATTTTATTGTTCTAATTTTAATTGTAGTTACTCTTTTATTGATATTTGCCAATAAAGTTGGCATAGTCAGCGCCGCAACAATACCAATTATGCCTAGGGTAATCAATACTTCTACCAAAGTAAAGGCTACGTATGGGTCTTTGTGTTTCATATGCTTAATATTCCTTAAATTTATGTGAACATATATTTATATTGTTAAATTATAGTTAACAATATAAACTATTTATCTAAAAATGTCAATATATTAACAAATAGAATATAATTATTAAATGGCTATAAATATTGACATAGATAGACAAACTGACATAAACGAACTTGTAAGACTACTTTTAGTGCGTAAAAGAATAACCATAGCAGAGCTTGCCCGTAGAATGAGTGAACTTGAAGGCAAGGAATATTCAAGATTTAATGTCAGAGCAAAAATCGAAAAAGGGTCTTTAAAATTTTCTGAAATGGTATTAATTTGTGAAATCTTGGGGTATAAACTTGATATAAAAGAACTATCAAGTGAGCATTAATATTATTCCACCAAACCTTGCAGGCTCATAACAGTTTCATAGCTTGCGCCGGCTTCAAGCAGTTCTTCTGCGGAAAGTCCGAAAAGGGTTATCAAATTATACGCTTCATGCCCGCTGTTAGGTCTTTTTAAGGCTTCAACCGTTGCTGTAACAGCTTCTTCGCGCGATAAGTTAGTTATTCTGTCATTTATTCCCAAATGCAGACTTCTTTTTTTGGCTTTTCCCATTATTCAGTTACTCCTAAAGCCAAAAGACCGGCGCCTATCATACCGGAATAGTTCCCGGCTGTTGCTTTAACTACTTTTGTCGGCTGGGTTACAATTTCTTCATTCGTTTTTTGGGTAAGGTATTCCGTATCAACAAATTCTGCCATTGAACCTGATAAAACTACCACATCCGGGTCAAATATATTGGCAAGTCCGATAATGCCGTTTAGAATATCTTCTTGCCAGCAATTGAAAATTTCTTTCATTACTTTGTCGTTATTTTTTACCCCAGCAATAACATCATACGTTGTAATTTCGTTCTTGCCGGTCATTTCTTCTGCGGTATGTTTTAAGCCGGGGCCTGATGTGTAAGCTTCAAAACAGTCCCAGCTGCCGCAGGTACATTTCCTTCTATGGTTTCTTTCCATTTTAAAATGCATTTCACCGGCAGCTCCGCTTTTACCCTTATACAACTTGTTATCAAGTATAATTCCGCCGCCCACACCTGTACCTAGGGTCAGCATGATAGAGTAAGGCATTCCTTTTGAAGCTCCTATTATATGTTCAGCCCAAGCTGCACAGTTAGCATCATTTTCAACATATACAGGTTTCTTGCTTAATGCTTTAAAATCCATAGTCGGATAGCCCTTGGCAATATTTCCCGTTGAACCAAGTATTTTGTCATTGGTATTATTTACAGATCCGCATGTAGAAATAGCAATTACATCAACTTCGTATTCGAATTTTTTTACAATATTTTCAAGAGTTGATTTTATTTCTTCAAATGTCTTTGGAGTGTGGAGTTTTTCTATTTCTCCGATTATCTCTCCCTTTTCATTTATTATTGTGTTATAAATTTTTGTTCCGCCAATATCAATTGTGAGTGCTTTTTTCATTTGCGATATCCTTACTTTTTATAAAGCTGTCTTTTGGTAAATTTTTATCTATATTCGGCTGTGGTATATGCTTAGTAGACTTTTGTGCCGGATGAAGTTTTTCATAATCTCTTATAATCTTAAGAAGGTTCTTCATTTTATCATAATTAGACATCAGTTTAATTTTCATTGCAGCCCTCAAACATTTCTTTGAACAAATCTTTTTGTAATTAATTGCGGGCGTGTTATTGCTGAACCAATTACAACACAGTGAGCTCCGAGTTCGAACGCCTTATCTACCTGCCACGGCTCCCATATTCTCCCTTCCAGAACAACCGGTTTATCTGTTTCTTTGACAAGTGCTTCCAAAAGTTTAAAATCCGGTTCATTTAATGAAACATCTTTTGATTCCATCGTATATCCGGATAAAGTGGTTGATAGAATATTAGCCCCTAATTTTGCGGCATTTATCCCCTCTTCAACCGTAGAAACATCAGCCATGGACACTCTTTTATTAATTCTTATATATTTAATAATTTCAGCTAATGTGCATCCGCCTTCTCTCTGGCGCATTGTCCCGTCAAAAGCAATAATATCAGCTCCTGCATCGACAAGTGCTATAACTTCTTTTAAAGTAGGTGTGATGTATACAATTTCCTGCCAATTTTTAGGTATTACGTCAGGTTTGGTAAGACCTATAATAGGAACTTCAAAAAGATGTTTAGCATTTCTGACATCTCTGACTCCTGCAACTCTTAAAGCGCCGGCACCGCCTTTCAGGACAGATTTCATCATCGCAACCATGCATTTTTCCAAATACAACGGCTCGCTTGGCATTGCCTGTACAGAAACCACTACCTTATGTTCCAAACGATTAATCATATCCATGTTTTAATTATAGCATAAATTTTGTATTTTATGTATAATAGTTATGAAATTTTATATTCTATATTGTTTATTAACAGAGGGTAAATATGAAAAAAACTTTAGTGAAATATCCGTTTTTAACAGATGATGTGGAGATTTATGAACGCGAAAACGGGCATAAAATTGTTTTGGCACATAAAGATGGTGATATGGCAAATGTGAGCACCTGGGTTAAAACAGGGTCTATTAACGAAGACGATACAATAAACGGAATTTCGCATTTCCTTGAACATTTAATGTTTAAAGGAACTCATAAACATCCTGCCGGATATTTTGACAGAACTCTCGAGGCAAAAGGTGCAATAGTTAACGCAGCAACCTGGAAAGATTATACTTTTTATTATGTAACTCTTCCAAAAGGGCAGGATAACAAAGATTTAAATCTTGCAATAGAGCTTCATGCGGATATGATGCTTGACCCAGTTTTACCGGAAGATGAAATCGGAGCCCCATTTGATTTAAATGATACAACTGTGACCGATAAAAGAGAGCGTCACGTAGTAATTGAAGAAATCAGAATGCGCGATGACCAAAACTGGACGAAAATTTATAATGCCTGCAACTTCAATATGTATACAAACCATCCGTATAAGCGTGATGTAATCGGCACTCCTGAAATTATTTCACGTGTTACTCGTGATGATATTATGAATTATTATCAAAAATTCTACACTCCTGCAAATATGACAACAATAGTTGTCGGGGATTTTAATAACAAAGAAATTCTTGAAAAAATTGAAAAAGAATTTGATTTTAAAGAAAGAAAAAACAGTCCTGAACGGATTTATGAAGTAGATAAACCGGTTCAGGAAAAGAAAGTTGTAACCAATTCCGCGCATGTTAACACAACATATTTTATGTACGGCTGGCTTGGCCCTAAAGCTTGTGATATAAAAGGAACAATTTGTCTTGATATAATAAGCATAATTTTTGGCGATGGCACAAGTTCACGATTATACCAAAATTTAATAGAAAAACAGCCTGAACCTATTTTTAACGTGATAAATTCCGAACATTACCAATTTAAAGACGGCAATAATTTCTTTATTCAGGCAAACTGCAAACCGGAAAAGAAAGATATTGCATTAGAACTTGTCGAAAAAGAATTGGCAAATCTGCTTGATAATCCGATTACGGAAGCAGAACTTAAAAAAGCTAAGAAAAAAATTAAATCACGCTTTGCATTTTCCGCTGAAACTGTGTCTGAAATCGGTGAAACTATCGGCTACTATATGACAGTTTGCGAGGATTTGAAGTTGATTGAAGAGTATCTGAAAGATTTGGAATCAATTACAATTGATGATTTAAATACCTCTATAAAGACGTATTTAAATATAAATAATGCGGTGCTTTCTATTCTTGTTCCGGAAGAATAAGTATTGCATAAGGAGTTTTAAATGACTGTTCTAAATAAAGAAAAAACAGAAATCCTGACCGGTGCTCAAATTATTGTAAAAACGCTGAAACAACTTGGTGTTGATACAATATTCGGCTATCCGGGCGGAATTGTGTTGAGTATTTATGATGAACTGTTTAAACAAAATGATATAAAACATTATCTTGTCCGGCATGAACAGGCTGCAGTACATGCGGCAGAAGGCTATGCCAGGGTTTCCGGCAAGTGCGGAGTTGTTCTTGTAACATCAGGGCCCGGGGCTTCAAATACTGTATCAGGTATTGCAAATGCCTATCTTGACGGGTATCCTCTTGTTGTATTGACAGGACAAGTTGTATCTTCACTTATCGGAAAAAATGCGTTTCAGGAGGTTAATATTGTAGATATTACAAAATCTTGTACAAAAGCTGCATTTCAGGTAACTTCTGTTGAAAATTTAGAGGATACTCTTATCCGTGCATTTAACTGTGCAAACTCCGGCAAACGCGGGCCTGTTGTTGTTGATATGGCTAAAGATATTTTTTCTGCTGAATGTAAATATATAACGGAAAACACTCCGCAAATAAATGAAACTGGCGAAGTTATCGGAAATATAACAGATATTTTAAATGAAATAATATCAGCAAAACACCCAGTAATTGTCGCAGGCGGAGGTGTCGTTAACTCAAAAGCTGATAAAGAACTTATTAAACTGGTTAAAACTTTAAATATTCCTGTTGTTAGTACAATGATGGGACTTGGAACTTACCCGCAGGATGACAAAAATTATCTGGGAATGGTTGGAATATTCGGGCAAAACAGTGCTAATCAGGTTTTACGTGAGTCAGATTTGATTTTTTCTGTCGGGGCAAGGTTTAATGACAGAATTACATGTTGTTTTAATAACGGAGAATTAGGCAGAAAATTTATTCAGCTTGATATTAATGAAGATGAGATTTCCAACACTATCCCAGCGTATATGTCTATTGCAGGTGATGCAAAGCTTATCCTTGGTAAAATGAACTTTGAGCTTGAAAAAAGAAAATATTCTTCTTTGCATGCAGACTGGCTTGAAGAAGCTTGCTGTTTTAAAAAACTAAATAAAGAAAACCAAAAGATTTCCGAGAAATTACACTCTTTTGAAGTTGTTCAAGAAATTTATAATTACACAAAAGATATGAATTTATATGTAGTAACAGAAGTTGGACAGCACCAGTTATGGACGGCTCAGAATTATAAATTTAATTATCCGGGACAATTTATAACCTCCGGAGGGGCAGGAACTATGGGATTTGGTTTTCCTGCTGCAATCGGGGCAAGTATTGCCCACGGCAAAAAACCTGTTATTTGTATCGCAGGGGACGGCTCTTTTCAGATGAATGAGCAGGAGCTTGCAACTTGTGCGGATTATAAATTGCCGATAAAAATTTTTATATTAAATAACGGATATTTGGGTATGGTTAGACAATTGCAGCAGAAAGGTTTTGACGGGAGGTATTCTGAAACAAGAATTTCAAATCCTGATTTCATAAAGCTTGCAGAAGCATATGGTATAAAAGCAGTCAGGGTTGATTGTCAAAAAGATATTACGAAAGCGCTGAATTTGGCTTTTAGTGAAAATATTCCGTATATTATTGATTTTGTAGTAGAACCTATGGAAGTTGTTTAATGAAGCGTTTGGTAATTTTATTATTTATATTTTTTATAGTAGTAGGGTTTGGAACACATAATGCGGTTAATAAAATTAAAGACCGTGAGATGCGTAACAGTTTCAGAAATTTTTATTCTATATACTCGGGTATTTTGCAAAGTACAGTACTGGAGATGTATGGTGAAACTGGCTGTTTCTATTCAAAATCGGGAAATTCAGATGTGTCCGGATGTGATAATTTTTACAGAAATTTTGTCAAAAAAATGAGTATAAAAAAATATTGTCAGAACGACGGGTTGGCAGGCAATTGCGTTGCAAAATACAAATCATACACAAAAAAACCGGAATGCTACGGCTTTTTTGCTAAAATGATAAATGAAGAAGATGACATTTTTGTTTTTGATAATGGAAGCAGCCTTATTATATTCAATACAAAAGATGAACGAAGAACTCCGTTTTTTGCAATAGACGTAAATGGTATTAAGCCGCCAAATAAAGCCGGAGAAGATTTATTCACTATGCTTATTATGCGGAATGAAGGCGGGGCATATTACTTTCACTCAAATATTACTTATTGCCTGCCGGTTGAGAAAGGCGGAATAGAAAATATTCAGGATATTTATAATTAAAAAACCTGATGGTTTCCCGCCAGGCTTTTTTGAATTTAGTTAACAAAAGAAAAATTTAATCGAAAGTGAAAAGGTCTTTCCACTGTTGTTTTTTTGTTTCTACCTGTTTCTTTTTTTCTGCTTGTTTCTTTTCTCTTTCTGCTTTCTTTGCCGCTAATTTTTTTTCACGTTCTTTTTGTTTTTGTAAACGTTCTGCTTTTTTCTTTGCTGCCTTTTGTTTTTTAGCTTGGGATTTTTGGTAAGCAGATTGTTCTTTTTGGGAAACATTTGATGTTACCTGGTTAAGCCATCTCGTAACCGGGCCTTCTGCGGCCTGTGAAGCTCCCATTGATAAAATTGCGGCTGCCATCAGTAATACTACTGTCTTTTTCATAAATTTTCTCCTTTAATTATTCGGAAAGTAATTCTTTTAATGCATCTTTTTTCTGTTCAAGTTTTTGCTGCAATTCTTGCTTGTTCTTTTCGCTCTCAGCTTGTCTTGCTTCCTGCTGCTGCTGCCAATCAAGCTTTTTCTGTTCCCAGGCTTCCTGTTTTTGTTCCTGCTGTTGTTCAAATTCCTGTTTTTTCTGTTCTAATGCATCCTGAAAACTTTTCTGCTGTTCCTGTATTTCCTGCCGCTTTTGCTCTTGCTGTTCTGCAAACTCTTGTTTCTTTTGTTCAAAAGCATTTTTGCGTTCTATCTGCTGTTGCTGCAGCTCCTGTTGTTTTTGTTCCCAGCTGTTTTGTCTTTGTTCCTGCTGTTTTGCAAACTCTTGTTTTTTCTCTTCTAAAGCTTGCTGGAAATCCTGCTGCTGTTGCTGAATTTCTTCTTTTTTCTGTTCCCAGGCTTCCTGGTTTTCTTTTTGTCTTGCCGCTGCAGCCTCTTCATTTGCCTGCTGTAATTCCTGCAGTTTCTTTTCTGCATCAATTACCTTTTGTGTATGTTTTTGTATAAACTGCTCAGTGTAAGTTGTGCCGTTTTCTGCGGCCGGCGCAGCATCTTCAGCGAAAACTGCCGGTGTACACATTATTGCAAGTACCATAGATGACAATAATAACTTCTTCATATACTCTCCTTTCTCTATATAATACTTATACTATATTTAATTGTACATTTCAATTATTTTTTCTATCCCGTTTTTAGCTGTTGCAAAAATTTCGAGCATCTGATTGTAATCGTAAGGTTCCCCTTCTGCGGTTGTTTGAAATTCTATTATTTTCCCGCTTTTAGTTAAAACAACATTGCTGTCAACACGGGCATGGGAATCTTCTTCGTAATTCAAATCAAGTCTGACTTCATTATCTACAATGCCTGCAGACACTGCCGCTACCGGTTCAATAATAGGATTTTTTTTCAGCCTGCCCTCTTGTAACAGTTTTTCAACCGCAATTTTTAATGCAAGAAATCCTCCGCATATACTTGCGGTTCTTGTACCGCCGTCAGCCTGAATAACATCTGCATCAATTGTTATTGTGAGTTCCGGCATTTTTTCTAAATCCAAACAAGCTCTCAGGCTCCTGCCTATAAGTCTTTGGATTTCCTGGGTTCTTCCCGAAATTTTTGTTCTTTCTCTCTGGCATCTTACATTTGTTGATGAAGGCAAAAGTGAATACTCGGCAGTCAGCCAGCCGCGAGGATCCTCTCTATCCATCCATTTGGGTTTCCCCTCTTCTACGGATGCCGTTGTAATTACCTGTGTATCGCCAAATTCTACTAAAACCGAGCCTAAAGCGTTTTTTGTAAAATCTTTTGTAAATGATATTTTTCTTAATTCGTTATTTTTTCTGTCTTTTCTCATAACCTATTCCTTATAATCATAATCCCACATATAAATCTGTCCGCAATATCTGCATACTGCATGTTCATTCATAAACCGGAGATCCGGTATAAACGTGTATCCGTCAACTGATATTTGAAGTTCATTTTTTTTATTATAAGTCTGCTCAAATTTTCTTTCCCCATGATATTCCGGTGAAAACATCAGTTCAAATTTATCTACTGATTTGCAGTTTTTACAGATAAACATTATCTCTGCCTCGTTTAATCGTTGTATTTTCTTGTTGCTCTGTCTATAATTTCCGGATCAAGTTGTTTTCTTCTTGTAGATTTTTTCCTTTGGGTCGGCTGATTATCTGTTATAGCTTTATACCAGAGCGCCCAGCAAATACTCCTTAACGGAAGCGTAAAACCTGCCACTATAAATGTAACGACTTGGGATACAAAAAAGTTCGCAACTTTTTCAGGAGTTATTAAGTTAAATGAAGAATTAAATATCAGCATTGTATTATTTATTGTATCAATAGGAACATAATCAACAAGAGATGCCTCAAAAAATTTCGCCAGAAAACCTGTAAGTTTCGCAAAATCAAAAATTACAGAAACCCCTTCTATAAAAAGCAGCGTCACAATACCCATTGCAATCAATATCAAAAGGGTTCTAAAGCTGTTTCCGCGGATAATTTGAAAACTTCTTTTAAAACAGCCTACAGGGGACACATCCGGTTCAAATGAAAATACCTGGAAAATTAATATAAAATATATGAAAATAATCGGCCCTATAATCCAGAAAAACGGTATAGACGTGATGAGCCAAAAAAGCGAATACAAAATCCACAATAATATAAAGTTGAAAGAGCGGCGTGTTACTGTTTCATTATGTGCCGGAAAGTCATAAATTCTGCCTGTAGTAAGAAAACTTTCTGTTACAGAGTTTATTGCGCCGTATGCAACAAGATAATCCCAAAAAGCTTTCATAAATATCAATAATCCGGGTATTATAATTATCATTATTGATAATGTAATTGTGGACATGTCCCGTAAAATATCATATTTTAACGCTAAATCCGGGAGATAATAGTTAAACATCGCAGCCAGACCAAACACAAGCCCCAGCCCCAATATCTGGCCAAGTACAGGAAATGCCATATAGCCGCAAAATTTAAGGAAATTCCCGCTGTACATTCTTATTGCAGCCAACACTACCCAGACCATATTATCTTCAACTTTAACTTTTGCCATGCAACCTCCATATAAGAGTTTTTATTGTATAATTATTTTATTACAAATAAAATTAAATAAACAATGACCGATTACAAAGAAATTATAAAATCATTTACAAAAGAAGATTACAGCCGGAATTTGGTAAATTTGCATATTCACACGGTTTTTTCAGACGGGCTTGCGGAAGCTGAAAATATTGTTAAACAGGCAAAAGAAAAAGGATATAAAAAAATTGCAGTTTGCGATCATAATACGGTTGAGGCATACTTAAAAACTGATATATTAAAAGAAGATATAGTTATTCCTGCCGTTGAATTTGATGTGTGGTGCGGATATGTTTTTATGCACCTGTTAGGTTACGGAATAGATGTAAATAATGAAGATTTAAAGCCGTTTTTTGCAAAAACAAAAAAGGAAACAGAAGCGGATATTGTCAGAATTTTTTCAACACGTAATATAAAAAAACTTATTACAGCTATTCATGCTGCCGGCGGAATTGCGGTTTTGGCACATCCTGCATGCTGCTGGGCTTTGAGTATGGATAGGTTTATTAAAAAACTTATTTCATACGGACTGGACGGGCTTGAAGTTTATTATCCTTACCAAAGACACCGCGGGATTATAAAATTCAGAACTGCCCGTCACATAGAAAAGCTTGCTGATAAATACAACCTTATAAAAACCGGCGGTACAGATTTACATACAAGAAATCTATAGTCCGCCCTGTAGTCTGGATAGGGGCTCTTTACTGTTTGGCGGTAATATCATAATATTTGGATTTCTAAAATTAAATTTAAATCTGTAATTGCTTTGTGTTTCCGGCGGAAATTCTTCGACCATGCCTATTACTTTTTTGTACCATGGTTTTGATTCTCCTTTTGCAACAAGTTTAATGTTCCCGATACAGTTTGCTTCATCGCTTCTGCGTTGTGCAATTTGGAGAAGTCTTGTGCCTATATCTTTAAAATATTCAAGTCCGTCTTTATAATACGGGGTACCAGGTTTTGAATAGTTCATCAGTTTATCAACAAATACATGACTTGGATCTTCGGGATAAGTTAAGGGGTCATAACTTCCTGGTAAATATTTATTTATCTGGATGTTCATTTCTCCGATAAGTTCGTTTTTATCATTTTTAATTGAATAATTTTCTTCATTTCGTCCTATGCGTTTTTTAAACACATTTAAAAACCCCGGACTGTTGTCGGCTTTTCTGACGTAAATTTTCCCGATATAACCTTCAATGCAGCTTCCGATATTTGTATGAGTTAATGTGTCAACACCCCAGTGTCCTGTAAAATTCGGTGTTTTAACAGCTGGTTTGTAGTAAATCTGCGGATTATATTGAATACTGTTTATCATATTTCTGTTAATGAAACTGATAAATCAAAATTGCTTAAATTTTTAGTTTAGCTTAATAAATCGTAATAAACCTTCTTATGCAATCCATTCTCTTGTCGCGCTTTTAGGCATTGGCGCTGCTTGTGCGGTATCATACTTTGCCAGATTTTCTGCTAACTTTGAAGAATCCATATTTGGGGTAACTTTATCAATATTATAGCTTTGTGCAGAAGGAGTTGTTACATTAGCCATTGTAGATGCTGCTACAGCAGAATTTGCGTCGCCATATTGTAGTGCGAAGTTGCTTCCTGCTGTCGGTTTAATTGTAATACCGTTAAATTGTAACATTTTTATTGCTCCTTAAGCTATATTGTAATAAGATACTTCCTGCGGTGCGTTGTATCCGAAAAATCTGCTCATGCCGCCCTGGTTATAATCCTGGATAATATCATAGTTTTTGATAATTCCGTCCATTCCTTTGGATTCACCCATTGCATCATTAACCTTCATTGCTACGTTTGCCATATTAAAGGTTCTGTTGTCAAAATTCGGCATGCTAATCTGACCGGTTTGATATGTCCTTGAAATGTCGCTTGCGTCTGTGTATCTAACGCGCCCGATTGCGCTTATACCTTGTTGATCTTCGTAGCCCATTTGTTTTCCTTTAAATTCCTATTGTATAACTTATATATATAAAGTATATAATAGTGGAAAAATTGCTTTCTTGACAGCTTTGCTTGTTACATATCTTAATACTTTTAATTATATCCTTTCTATATATATCATGCCCAAAATATAATGCTCCAAAACGTATATTAAGTTTTGTAAAGTGTAAAAACTACACTATATTAAGGGTTTCAGATATACGTTTAAAATTATGAAAAGAAAATGTTGACATTTAAAATCTTCCGTGCAATAATAAGTACATAAGATTTAAGTGTAGTCGAAACACTAAATATAAATAGATTCATTAACCCCAAAAACATATAAACTCCTAAATAATAAACACTAAAAGAGACCATTAGGATGCAGAAAACGACCCACTCAGAAATGAGTGGTTTTTTTTATGCTCAATATAATATGCCCGAGATAATCTCTCCGGCATTTATAAGTGTTGAGTGTACATTTATTCTTTTATATCACCGGCTTTTTGGATTTCACTCCATTCTTCTGAGTTAAGTTCTCTATGGAGATAATCCATGTTACCTGTCGCAATAACCCAAGTAGCACAAGCTCCGCCTGAATACCAGGCGACAGTTTTAGTCCTGGAACAACCATCTTGTGTTGAATTCCAAGGATCGTACCCTGTTATTATAGGATATCCGTTTTTAGTATTGAGAGTAATAATAAAGAAATCTTTTCCAAACTGGTTAGGGCCGTTGCCTCCGTTAGTATCTACATATAACAAAACTCTTAGTTTGTCATCAACCTCATCCTGCAAAAAATCCAATGTACCGACAGTTGCGCCGTTAGCCAGCGCAAATATATAATGAGCAGATTCCCATCCATTGAAGCCTGTAGCAAGTTTTTTCCCGTTTAAACCCAAATAATGTATCGGCAGATTGTGCGAGCTATGATTACTATTTTGTTTAAAATCCTGCGCAAGATTGAGATATGGTAAGAGGTTTTCAGCAACAATTTTTGCAGACTCGGCTTTATTGTCAAGCGGCAGCCCCCAGTTTTTAATAACACCGTGTTCCTGGTATGCTCTCAAGTAAGCTTGTGAAAGTGTGGAATAAGTGACTTTGAATTGAGTAAGCCAGGCTCTTTCCTGGTATTTGGCAATGAGTGTAGGAAGAGTCATTGCAGCAACTACTCCGATTATGCCTAAGGTGATTAAGACTTCTGCTAAGGTAAAGGCCGCTTTTTCTTCTTTTTTTGTCATACTGAGGGCGAAGCCCGAAGCGTTGAAGCAATCCAGAAAATTGCAATGGCGGGTTTTAAATGTGTCTAAAAGGCTGAAACCATCTCCAGATGCGGAGAGTCTAGCCCCCCCTGGAGAATACTGCTGTTATTAGTGTTTTCTGATTTTAACATCCGATATATCCTCCGTAAATTCAAGTACCTATTCATATTTTAACGTACTTCAGGACATTTTACAAGTCGGAGATGTTTTTAATACAGTCCTAATATTTTGTATTTATTTAATTTCGCAATTTGATCTGCTCCTGTCATCTGCTGTGTTTGTATGCTCATATCATTTTTAATTGTGTCTTTGGATGATTCTGCTCCAGCTTTTTCTGTTTCTTCTGTTTGGGTTACAAAAGAAATATTTTGGACTTCTTTTGCGTGTTTTGCGGCTTTTGCTTCTTCAAGCTTTGCCTTGTCTGTTGTTTTATTTCCGGTTGGCTCAATGCCGAGTGCTCTAAGCTCTCTTATTATACGCTGATATTCACTATCAATCATAATTCCTGATGCTGTCCCGCTCAGTGCAGAAACATTCATTGCCATAACTCCGCTCCTCTAATTTAAAATAGTATATATTATATATATACCCATATATATAATAATTTAAACCTTTGCGTTACAAATTGTAATAAAAATGCCGGCATTTAGCAGCCGGCAAGATATATCCTTTTTGATTTTCTTTTCCTATATTTCCTATATTCCAACGATTAACTAAGCTATAAAGTTGTTACCATATATGGCTGCACCGTGGAAAAATGACTGCCGCATAATTTCAACAAGTGATTTTCTGATAATGCATTTTCCTGACAAATCAACTTCTTTTAGTGCTTTTGCTGTGTTTTTATATGTATCTGTTACCGTATTCGGCATTAAAATCGTTTTAGCCATTTTGTCCTCTCTTCTTTTTTTATCTCTCGTACTTATATAAAAAATTTCGTCTTAAAATTATTGACTTTTTATATAATGTTTATCTAATTTTTGTTACATAACTTTACAATATCTATTAAAGATTTTTAGATATTGAGCCGTAAATGTTAATGAATAATAATGTCCTAAGGAGCATATAAAAGATGGTAGATGCAATAAGTTCAATAAATTTAGCGACAAAGACCTATTTTCAAAAGAAAAAAGATGAAGATATTGCCTGGGAAAGGCTTACCCCAAGCCAGATTATACAATATATGAATGACGGGGAAGATGTTCCGGAAGAAATTATGCGCTGGGCAGAAGAGGTCAGCAGACTTGAAGATGCTCCGGATGATGTTACTTATGAATCAGTGAACGGCGCAACCACAATGGACGAGATTAACGATGTGAATTCTCAGGGGGATGATGAACAAGATGCGGAAGATGCTGCTGCTAAAACTTCAATGACTCAGGCGCAGGCTTTCCGAGAAAGCATGGAGGCAAGCGGAGAAACTAAATATGAACAGGGAAAGACCCTTTCCAAGATGAGCAGCGGTTATGTTATACAAGAAAGACTTATGGAGGCAAGTCTTGAAGGAAGCGCTGATGAAGCCGAAACAATCAGTACTTTTGCGGAAATCCGTGCGGAGATGACGGAGCGCAAAACTTCTTCTATGAAGCAGGAACTTGATAATCTTATAGCAAAGGCGCAGAGTAAAGATAAAAGTTTGACGCCTGCTGATTTAAACAGAATTGAGGTGCTTGGCGGGTTATTAAATGCAATCGGTACTGAAGCCCAGCAGGATTTGGCTCAAATTGGAGCTGAATTGAGTGCATTAGAGGCGGAGGTTCAGCAGTTTGAAGCACTGCCGCCTACGGCAGCTGATTTTGGTACTGAAACTATTGCTGTCGGAGCAGAGTTAATAACTGATGATGCAGCCGAACAGCAGCAGATTACAGATGCTGCAAACAGTGCAAACGGTATTAACACTGCTAAAATTACCTTGAATATGTCTAAATACAAAATATTCTCTTTATTATTTGACAGAAATCACAGAATGGGATTAGAAGCTCTCAAAAACGGCGGGAATGCAGTGGATGCAGGCGCCCGCGGAGTTTCAGCTCTTGATACTGCTCAGTCTAATATTGATACCCAATTTACAAGAATTGAGGGTGCACAGGCGACCGTTGAAGAGGGTACAGGTGTGGGCGGATTTGATATTCCTAGAACAACCGCAGAACAAGATGAAGAAGCCGGAATTACAGACAGCACTACGGAAAATAATGAAGATACCGCAGACGGAGAAGAAAAGAAGAGCGAAGAAATCAAAATATCTTCAACAAAAACTGGAGAAACTGATGTTAAAGACAGTACCCTGGTTGTAGATTCGGATGAATTGAAAAAACGCCGGGAAGAAAAAGGTTTAGCCTAAAAATAATTCATTAACTTTTTTTATATAGTCTTTTGGAGCGAAAAAGCCGGCAGCAAACTCAACTGAATTTTGTCCTAAAAGTTGCGCCTCTTTTACTTCCAGCGGAGGGCCTGCAGGTGTTGAGCGTGAAGGATTTTTCGGGTTCGAAATTACTCCAGTGGAGCGCAAAAGTGTTATTGAAAGAGTATTTTTATATACTTCATACTCAGTTAAGCCTTTTGTTACGATGCCAAACTCTTCTGTACCGACAAACCTCTGCATGGGAGCTGTGTTTGTCCATACTTCTATACCTCTGGTTTTTGGAAGGTGTTTTCTCATATCATAATCAGGGTCAAAAGTTCTTTCTATAAGAGTGTCCATATCCTCTGATACTGTCTGTGTAACTGGATTTTTCAGGTTAAATCTTACCTGCCAGAGCCGATTTTTGAGCCTGTTGTTCCAGTCAATTTTAAATCTTAAAATGTCAGAATTTTTGTCAAGGAATACTTGAACATCAAAGAAGGTAGTTTTTATTTTCAGCCCGGAGCGTAATCTCCCGTCCATTAAAATTTCAGATGAAATTATTTTAGCAGTTTCTCCGTTGTCGTTTTCAACTGCGCCGAAATTATATGTGTCGCCAAAATCTTTGTATCTTACAAAGTCTACAGTGACTTCTTTATTAATTCGTATTTTCCCGTTTGATACCTGTAATTTGATTTGTGAATTTGAAATTTCAGAGTTTGAAATTTGTAATTTATCATCAGACGGTTTTGTTTCAGTTATAAATTTATAAATGGTTGTATAATCTTCTGTTACTGGTATTCTTTGCGTGTTATAAAGAATTTCATCCGGAAATCCTTTGCGTTTAGAAATAATTTGAGCATTTTTAGGAGGATTTGTGTCTTCAAATATTGCTGTCGAATGATATTTTTTGTTATACGAAATCCATAATTTATCAAATTTTTCAGGATATATATTTTTTAATTCTTTTAAAATTGTATCTGCTATTTGCATAATTTTCTTATAGCGGATAGTATTTTCCCTATGAACGTAATCTGTAGAGCAGCCGCAAATCCCGTCATGTGCCTGGTTTTTCAAAAGAAGTTTGTATGCGTATTCTATTGAGCTGTCATATCCCCCGCCAAATTCTTTTTGAAATTCATCTGCAAGTTTCAGTTTGAATGAAGCGTCGGCATTTAATTTCTTTATGTCTAACCTTGCAGAATAGCTTCCCTGCAGAATAAATGTTTTGCTGTTATCTCTGAGCTCATTATTCCATTCAAATTTAAAATTATCTTTTACAAGTTCAAAATACTCAAACGGTGTGGATAGTTTTATTTCGTAATCTTCTAAAAGTGCGTTTACTTTTTCTATTTGTTCTTTAATATCAGGTTCTACACCGAGGTGGTCTGCTCCTATCGGAAGAAGCAGTGTATTACCGGATTTTTCGGCGATTTTGTCGAGGTTGCCTTTTAACCATTTAGCTTTATCTTCAATAGACATTTTTGCAGAAAAAATATCCATATAATAGCCGCGTATAAGGTTTATTGTATTTACACCATTAAAGATAAATTCAGACGGAATTTCACCGCATCCGCGCCAGACAATACATTTGTCAATACCGTATTTTTTCAGAAGCAGCGGAATATTTTGACTGTGACCGAAGGTATCTGCCAGATATCCTATAAAATCCTGACAGCCAAAGTCTTTTGCTATTTCAAGCCCTATTTGTAAATTTTTCTCAAAACAAGTTCTGTCCGTCAGAAATTCATCCACAAGAGTATAAAAAGGCCCGATAAAAAGCCGTTTATCACTTATTAATTTTCTTATTAGTTTTTCTTTTTCCGGTTTTATTTCCAAGTAATCTAAAAGCGCAGAAACCTGTCCGTCAAAATAAAATGCAGGAATTTTATTGTTTTCTAAAAGAGTCAGTACATTATCAAAAACTCTTATGAGCCTTAAGCGGAAAACTTCAAATTCTCTGTACCATTCTCTGTCCCAGTGTGTGTGTAAATAAGCAATAACTGTTTTCTTCTTCATTTTAATATTATATATTTTGAAAGATTTTAATGCAAGAATGTTAAATCGGAACTTATATAGCAACTTCTACATGTTATCCTGAGCGTTAGCGAAGGATCTCTTTTAATACGAGATTTTTCGGGCAAAAGCTCTCAGAATGACTCTTACATAACCCATGTTATGGGAACCTTTTGTTTTGCTACAAAGCTTCCCTTTATGTTCATTTCTTTCTCTTTAATTGCGATGCAAAGAGAAAGAAATGAACCAAAGAAAGAGAAAGCACGCAAACGTTCCCTGCATTTCGCTGACGCTCAATGCCGAA